>JAYVNC010000232.1:0-3901 GCA_043758655.1 Novosphingobium sp. | reverse complement strand
GCTTGGGGTCTAAGTTACAGGGGTCATTGCATCCTCTCTGCCTTGCCCTAGGCCTCCGCATAGCGCATTCAAACGAATGCTATGGCCCGCCACGCTAATCACACAACGCCGATCCTGCTGGCTGTGCTGGGGGCGGGACGAGGCAGCCGTTTTGGCGCGGACAAACTCGCGGCCCCTTGCGCGGGCAAGCCGCTAGGGCAATGGGCGCTGGACACGCCGCGAGCGACGGGGCTGCCGGTGATTTGGGTGGCCGGGGATGCGTTGCCGGGGTTTGTCGGTGACACAGAAGTTGTGCTTAACCCAGATGCAGCTGCGGGGATTGGCACTTCGGTCGCGTTGGCTGCACGGATTGCTGCCGAACGCGGAGCTTCGGCGCTGCTAATTACGCTCGCAGACATGCCGCTGGTGAGTGCCGCGCTGCTGGGCCGGTTGATAACCCAGCAAGCGCCAGCCGCTTGTCTGCACCCCGATGGTCGACCCGGAGTTCCCGCGCTGCTTCCGGCATCAGCTTTTGGTGCGTTGATGGCCTTGACGGGCGATCAAGGCGCTGGGCGGATTATTTCGAGAATGGCTGGGTTGTCGCTCATCGATTGCGAGGGTGGAGAGCTGTTCGATGTCGACACACCGCAAGCATTGTCGGTCGCTGAGCTGGCGCTAACCACTTAAATAAATCCGAAGCTCAGGGTAGTCCTAAACGCGTTTCAGGATAAAAGACGGGGCGTGGAAAAGTTAGCCACCCTAAGCCGCCGCCCACAGAGGAAACTCCACAAGCTTCTCACGCGTTGCCACCAGTGCCTTAATCCGCAACGCCGGTTGCAGAGTGGCGATTATCGCCGGATCAGCGGCATCCATCCCGCCGGTCAGCGCGCCAAATGCTGGCAGCACCAGCCGGGTTTCGCTGGCAACCGCGCAAGGCCGCGCAATATTCCGCCCGCGCACCGATAGCCGCAGCTTGGGGTGATAATGCCCGGAAAGCTCAATCCCGCCCTCACCCGCCTGCGCGCGGTGGCGCAGCGTCATGCCGCCAATCGCCACCTCATCAGCCAGCGTGCCGCCCTCAGCCGGACGGACGCCCTCATCATGGTTGCCGGTAATCCAGACCCAGTCGGTTGCGCGGGTCAACGCGGCCAGCATTCCCGCCGCATAGGGCTCGAGCCGCTCCGCTCCCGCGACATCATGAAAAGAATCGCCAAGGCAAAACACCCGCCGCGCGCCCGTCTCGCGGATCGCCAGCGCCAGCCGCCCAAGCGTTTCGCGGCTGTCATAGGGTGGGAGCATCTGGCCGAAGCGGGCAAAAAAGCTCGCCTTTTCAAGGTGCAGGTCGGCGACGAGTAGCGCGCGTTCACGCGCCCAATAGAGCGCGCCCGAGCGCAGCAGATGCCATTCCTGATTTGCGAACGAAAAGGGAACCATGGCTTTCCCTTGCCGCGCGCCACCACGTTTGGCAAGGGAAAGCCATGACTGACTGGACCCCTTACACCGCGCGCGCCAAAGACTGGTTCGAGCACCTGCGCGACGGGCTTTGCGCTGAATTTGAAGCGATCGAGCGCGAGGCCGGATCTGACGCCGCGTTCCAATACACCCCATGGCAGCGCGAAGCCGAGGTGGGCGATACCGGTGAGACTGGTGGAGGCACGCGCGGGGTGATGAAAGGCAAGGTGTTTGAAAAGGTTGGGGTCAACGTTTCCACCGTGATCGGCGCGCTCAATCCCGATTTTGCCCAGACAATCAAAGGCGCGAGCGCTGAACAGAACGCTTTTTCCGCCACAGGCATCAGTCTTGTGGCGCATATGGCGAACCCGCACGCGCCCGCGGTGCACATGAACACGCGGTTCCTCACCACTACTGCGGCATGGTTTGGCGGCGGCGGCGATCTTAATCCGCCGATACCTTATCCTGAGGACACCGAGGAATTCCACGCCGAATTCCGCGCTGCCTGCGCGAAACACAATCCGACCTACTACGAGAAATATCGCCAGTGGGCGGATGATTACTTTTACATCCCGCACCGCAAGGTCAGCCGGGGCGTTGGTGGGATTTTCTACGATCACCTCGAATGCGATGACGAAGCTGCGTGGGAGCGCAATTTTGCTTTTACGCAGGACGTCGGCCGGGCGTTGCTTGCGGTGTTCCCCCGACTGGTGCGCCGCCGCATGGGAATGGAATTCACCCCCGCTGACAAGCTCCAGCAGCTCGAATGGCGCGGGCGCTATGCCGAGTTCAACCTCGTCTATGATCGCGGCACGCTGTTCGGCCTCAAAACCGGCGGCAATATCGATGCCATCCTGATGAGCCTGCCACCTGAGGCGGTGTGGAGTTAAGCAGCCGCCCGTTTCCCCAGCACCAAACTCGGCAACGGCCCATCGCGTAGCAGGGTTACCGCACAAGCTACAGCGATGCAGGCCATCCACCACCAAGCGCCCTCGCGCAGAAGCCAGCCGGGGCCGTAATAGATCAGCGCATAAAGCTTGTCGCCGGTTTGCTGCCCGGCAAGGACAATCCAGGTGCGAAAGAAATCGGCCCACAACAGGCCAAGCGCGAGCCAGACTGAGCTACGCAGCCAGCGCGGAGCCGTTTCTCCCCGCAGGGCGGTCAGCGACGGCAGGAGGAGGAGCAGGTTGATCCCGCGATAGTTGATGTTCTGCGCGGTGAAATAGCAGCCGATCACCATCAGTGCGCCGACTGCGAGGAAATTGCGTTCGCGCGGCTCGAGAGTCTCCATCGCAGAGCTGGTGGCGGGGCGCAGGCCGAGCCAAGCCCCCAGCCCCAGCGCCCCGATAGTCATCGCGTCCCGCACCAGTTTGCCAATCATCGGATCAAGCCCAAACATGGCGACCAGCCCTTTGCCCAGATTGGGCACCCCGAACATCTCACCAAACGGCGATCCTTCAGGGATCAACGCCAGCGCCCGGGTAAGGTCATGCCAAGTGATCGCTGCGAATAGCACCGTCGCGGCGAACGAGGTCAACGCAATGGCAAAAAACCGCAACGGCTTTTCACGCAGCGCGGTGGCCATCACCAGCATTGGGTAGTATTTCAGCAGCCCGGCGAGCGTCCCCAGCGCATAGGCGGCTTTTCGCATCGTGCCGCTCCGCTCCAGCAGCGCGGCTGCCCCGGCGACCACGGCGAACACCACAAGATCATTGTTGCCGCGCTCGATTGCCAGAAGCGTTGTGCTAGATAGCACTCCGGCGACGATAATCTTCACCGAAGTCCCGTTGCGACCGGCCGGAAGCAGCAGCAACGAGGTAAGAAACCCAAGAACGAACAGCGTCCCTACCCACGGCACCCAGACCTTGGTCATCGGCAGATTGGTCATCACCATCCACAGCGGGGAATAGTCATAGGTGCGCAGTTCGGGATCACACGGATTGGCGGCATAGGCATCAATCCCGGCGCGCAGGCATCGGACGGCGGAAAGCACCGTATCGGTATCGAGGAAAGCCGTGGGATAGGGCCGCACGCCCCATGTCTTGATGATCCCCTCATAGAGCGCAGTCTGCCCGCTCAGCATTAGCCCCGCCATCAACAGGAACGCGCCAAGTCCCGCCAACGCCGGTATAGTTGCCTTGTTTAATCGCATGTTCACGCCCGCCCCACTCCCCAAAACTGCGCCGGGTTTAGGCTAGCCTCCGCAGATCACGCAATCGGCCGTTGACCACTTGTTAACCATATCTAGGGATTAACGCAGGTGACACGCACATTTCGGGGCAAAGGGTAGTCATGATTAATGGTCGCAGGGTTGCAGTAGTGCTTCCCGCTTACAATGCAGCGCTTACGCTCAAACAGACCTATGACGAGATTCCGCACGATGTCGTTGATGACGTTATCCTCACCGATGATGCCAGCCGCGATGATACCAAGGACATTTCGCGCAGCCTGGGCATTCACACGCTGGTGC
>JAYVNC010000231.1:0-11920 GCA_043758655.1 Novosphingobium sp. | reverse complement strand
TCTACGATGCCGTGTTCCAGCCACTTATCGACCGAATGAAGCCGCGCTGGCCCACCATCCGCCACTATATCTGTTATGACAGCAGCGAACACGCCCCGTTATTTGAGGACTGGATCGGTGCCGAGGACGGCATCACCGAATGGACCGAAAGCGACGAGCGCGATCCTTGCATGCTCTGTTATACCAGCGGCACCACCGGCAATCCCAAGGGCGTTCTCTACGAGCACCGGTCAACCATGCTGCACGCAATCGTCAGTTTGCAGCCGACGATTTTCGATTTCGATGCGCGCAGCGTAATGCTGCCGGTCGTGCCGATGTTCCATGCGGCAAGCTGGGGCCTGCCGTGGTGCGGGGCGGCTACGGGGGTGAAATTCGTATTCTCGGCGGTCAATGATCCTGCGGTGCTGTGCGATCTGATGCACCGGGAAGGCGTGACCCATGCCGCAGGCGTGCCGACCGTGTGGCTCGGCATGTTCCAGCATATTGACAGCCACGGCGGCGACCTCGGCAAGCTGCGGCATCTGATCTGCGGCGGCTCGGCCATGCCGCGCTTTATGATCGAGCGCTTTATGAAGGCGGGGGTTGAAGTGGCTCACGCCTGGGGCATGACCGAGACCAGCCCAATTGGCACCACCGGGTGCAAGCCCTTTGACTGGGACGGCATGACGTTCGATCAGAAGGTTGACGCCAAAACCATGCAGGGGCGGGTTCCCATCGGCGTTGAACTGCGTTGTCTCGATCTTGATGATCCCACGCGGGTTTTGCCGCGCGACGGCAAGACATCGGGCGCGCTTCAGGTGCGCGGACCTTGGGTGATCAAACGCTATTTCAAGGCGGAGGCGGATGCAACCGAAGCTGACCAGTGGTTCGATACCGGCGATGTTGCTGTGCTCCATCCCGATGGCACGCTGCAACTGACCGACCGAACCAAGGACGTGATCAAATCGGGCGGCGAATGGATCAGCTCGGTCGAGCTTGAGAACGCCGCCGTCGGGCACCCCGCCGTGGCTGAAGCAGCAGCGATTGGCATCGCCCACCCCAAGTGGGACGAGCGCCCCATACTGGTGGTGGTAAAAAAGCCGGGAGCAGAGGTATCAGTCAGCGATCTGCTCGATTTCATGCACGGCAAGGTCGCCAAATGGTGGCTGCCCGATGCGGTCGAATTCGTTGATGATCTACCGCACACTGGAACCGGCAAGATCAGCAAAAAAGACCTGCGCGAGCGGTTCAGGGATTACCGGCTGGCGGAGTAGATCGGCGTTCGTGTAACGCCCTAATTCCGTCATCCCGGCGAAGGCCGGGATGACGTGAAGAAAAGAACGGATTCAAATTCCTCTCGACGGGGCTACGCTTTCGCCATCGTCGTTTTCTGGGCTTTCCACGCGAACTGCATGGCAAAATCCCTGATCACCGGGTAAATCCCCGACTGGAATTTCGAGCCTGAAAAAACCCCGTAGTGGCCGACACCTTCCTGCACATAATGCTTGCGCAGTTTTGGCGGAAGCCCGCGAAAAACATCGTGCGCGGCTTCGGTCTGACCGGGGGGACACAGGTGATCGTTCGCGCCCTCGACGGTGAGCAGCGGCATGTTTTTGATCGAAGCAAAATCGACCTTCTCGCCGCGATAGAACGTCTTATCGGTGCCGATATGGTGCTCCATAAACACCTTGCGCAGGGTTTCGATGTAGAAGCTGGCGGTCATGTCGAGCACCGCGAAGTATTCGTCATAGAACTCCCGGAACTTCTGTTGCGGCGCTTCATCACCGCGCAGCGAATTTTTGATAAACGATTTATACTGGCGCAAATGCGGCATCGGGTTGAGCGCGATGAAGCCTGAAAGCTGATAGAACCCCGGATAGACCCGCCGCCCGCTGCCCGGATAGCCTTTTGGGATGGTGTGAATGTTGTTCTTTTCAAACAATGATAGCGGCAATTTCTCAGACAAACGATTGATCGCGCCGGGATTGACGCGAGTATCAACCGGGCCTCCCATCAGTGTCAGACTGGCCGGCACATTCGGCGATTTGCGCTTGGCCAGCAGCGCCGCCGCGACCATCGCCGGCGGGGCCGCCTGACAGGTTGCGACCAAATGCGTCCCCGGACCCAGCTTTTCCATGAATGCGATCAAATGATCGACATAGTCATCGAAGCCAAAATCGCCCTCAGATAGCGGCACCTGGCGTGCGTCTTTCCAGTCCGTGATGTAGGTATCAAAATCCTGGGTAAAGCCGCGCACGGTATCATTCAACAGCGTGCCATAATGCCCCGAAAGCGCCGCCGCGATCAACACTTTGGGCTTGGCAACGCCGTTATCCATATCAAAGCGCAGCAGATCGGCGAAGGGCAGAGAGTGCACAACTTGCTGATCGATCACGATTTCAAGATCGCCCAGCTGTTCCCAAACCTCATAACGCGGCTTGGTATAGGTTTTGAGGCTGCGCGCGGGAATTTCCCATGCGGTCGCCAGCGCACGCATCGCCAAGGTGTTGCGCAAGGGATTGCGTTTATCGCGGGCCAGCTTTTGTCCGGTATCGAGCATCCAAGCCATCGGGCGCGTGCTGCGGCGCAGGGCTTCTATGGCGGAATAGATCAAGCGGAGTTTCCTTAGGTGTTAGATCGGGGGCAGAATACAGATGCGGGGGTGCCTAGCAAGCTGGTGCGCACTATTGCTTGACATAGGTGCCAGGGGCATCCTCAATCTCAGGAAAGGTCTTTGATCCCAGAGACTTGGGTGCAGGCACCAGTTTGCCTGATCGCTCCCCGCACCACTTTGTCCACGATTCCCACCACGATCCCGGCAGTTTTTCTGCCGTTTCCAGCCATTCGTCACCGCTCGCCGCCTTCGCGGGAGCGATATAGTGATAAGCCTTTGGATTGCCCGGCGGATTTACCAGCGCAGCAACGTGCCCGCCGTTGCTCAAGGCAAACATCGTGCTGCCGCCGATCTTCAATTGCGACTGGTAACACCCCTTCCACGGGGTGAGATGATCCGTGACCGCACCTACAACGAACTTGTCGCAGGCGACGTCCATCAGCGAAATTGGCTGACCGAACACTTCATAGCCGCCTGGCTCGACCAGCACATTGGCTTCGAACATTTCAAGGAAATCGCGGTGCAGCTGGGCGGGCATATTCGAGCTATCATTATTCCACGCAAGAATATCGAACGGCGCCGGTTCCTCACCCATCAGGTAATTGTTGACCCAGTAATTCCAGATCAGATCATTGGGGCGCAGCCACGAGAAGATCTTGTGCAGCTCGGTGCCCGGCAACACGCCCTTCATCGACGACTGCGCCTTGGCGACGGTCAGCATGCTCGGCAGGCGGAAAGCACCAATTGAGGCATCGGTGTGGAAATCGAGCATGGCGACGCAAAGTGTGAAAGTGTTCACCAGATCGCGCTTCTGCGCTGCCAGATAGGCGGCGGTGATCGCCGCGGTGATCCCGCCCGCACAAAATCCGACGACGTTGACCTTTGGCTGCCCGGTAATCGCGCAAATCGCTTCGATCACCTCGATCACCGATGCGACATAATCCTCCATGCCAAATGCGCGTTCATCGGGCGAAGGATTGCGCCACGAGATCGCAAAGTATTGCAGGCCTTGGCCGACGACATATTCGGCAAAGCTGCGTCCCGGCACCAGATCGGTGAAATAATAACGCCCAATTTGCGGCGGCACCAGCACCGCCGGCACGGCGTGCACCTTGTCAGTCGAAGGCTTGTAGTGGATCAGTTCGAGCATTTCGGTGCGCAGCACGATCTTGCCCGGCGTAATCGCCATGTTGACGCCAACTTCAAATCCCGAAGTATCAACCTGCCGGGGCAAGCCGCCGTTGTTTTGCAGATCATCGAGGAAGGCCTTGAAGCCCGTCACCAGATTGCTTCCGCCGGTTTCAATCGTCCGGTTGATCGCCGCCGGATTGCCCATCAGCGTATTGGTCGGCGCGAAAGTGCTGGTGACGATTGACGCGGCAAGCTGCGCGCGGGCCTTTTCTTCCCACGGCAGATCTTCGGGGATCATCGCTTCAACCGCATCGCTCATGGCAATATAGGTCTGGCTAAGCCGCTTATAATAAGGATTGCTGGTCCAGGCGTCGTCCTTGAAACGCCCGTCGCGCTTGTCAGGGGCGAGCGCCGAAGTGCCAAGTGCGATTTCGAACATTGACTTGGTTAGGTCCATGCCCTGCTGCATCATGGCGATGGGATCGAAGTTCTTCATCGCGGTAGCAAACGGCCCTTCGGGTCCGAGCATTTTTGCAGCACTTGCATTCAGCTGCCCCAGTTCGGGCATTTTGAACGATTGATCGTCTTTGGCCATGCGCCCTCTCCCGGTTGTTTTATGGGCTGGCCACTTGAATGGAACAGTCCCCGGTTCAAGACAAGCGTTCGCTTGCGCGGCGGCGCAATGCAGGCTTCGCCTGTGCGCCTAGAAGGACGATCTGCTATTGTGTGCAAAACTTGTTCAGTAACCCTCGGCTGCGCGTTTCGGCAAGGCGGACAGAGCAAACGCAGCGATCAGCGAGCCGCAGGCCATGATTGCCGCCACCGCCGCCAATCCCAATCCGGCCTGAAACAGCACCCCGGCTGCTATGGGTCCAAGCACCGCGCCGCCGCGGCCAATACCGATGACAAACCCGGTGCCGCCACCCCGGATTGCGGTCGGGAAAGAAGAGGCGGCGAGTGCATAGAGCCCGACGACGCCCGCATTGGTGCAAAAGCCGCCCGCCGCCGCTGCCATCGAAAGCCCATGCAGATCACCCTGCCCTTGGCCAAACAGCGTTACCATCACCGCCGATGCCAACAGAAAGGCGATGAGCAGACCGCGCAGAGAAAACCGCAGGCTCAGCGCGCCGAACAGCAGCCCGCCAGTCAGTCCGCCAACATTGGCCCAGACCAATACGCCGCCGGCCGCGCTCGGCGAAAAGCCCATATCGACGACGATCTTGGGAACCCATTTCAGAATGAAGTAGAAGGTGACGATGTGGAGCAGATAGGCAATCGTCATCAGCACTGTGACCGGTGCCATTCCCGGCGCGAACAGTTCAGAAATATGCGGTTTGCGCGCCGCCGGATCAGCATCGGGAATCGCGCTGACTTGTGCGTGGCCCAGCGCCAACAGACTGCGATTGAGCCGCGCCAGCGCATCGGGACGCCGGTTCTGGATGATCGCGCTGACGGGTTCGGGTAGGAACACCAGCACCAGCGGCAGGCACACTGCGGTCATCCCTGTGCCGAGCAGAAACACCTGCCGCCAATCGCCGCTGACAAGCAGTGCAGAGGCGATTGATCCGCCAAGGATCGCCCCCATCGGATAGCCTGCGACCATCACCGCCACCGCAGCAGATCGCCAGCGGTTGTTGGCATATTCGGCGACCAGCGCGTTGGTGGTCGATAGCATCCCGCCGATGCCAAATCCGGTGAACAGGCGGGTGAGCGTGAGCATTTCGACGCTGGTCACCTGACTGGTGCTGAACATGCCTAGCGCCATAACGATCAGGCAGCCAATCACCGTTGGGCGGCGGCCAATCCGGTCCGCCACTTGGCCGAGCAGCACCGATCCTGCGGCCATGCCGATCAGTTCCATTGACAAGACCACGCCCAAAGCCGCGCGTTCAATCCCCCATTCCTTGCTGATCCCCGGCGAGGCGAAGCTGATCGACAATACGTCAAACCCATCGAGTGCATTGAGGACGACGCAGACAGCAATCGCCAAAATCTGCCGCCCTGACATTGCCCCTTGCGACATCGTCAGGCGCGGATCAGCAAGCGCAGTATCCGCCTGTAAAGCCATGACTGTTTACTCCCCCCGCGCCTCTCCCGGGCTAGACCGGCAAGCCGACATAGTTCTCGGCAATACTGGTCTGCGCCGCGCGGCTTGATGCAATATAATCGAGTTCCGCCACCTGCATAGCGCGTTCGAAGGGTCCGTCATCGGGAAACCGGTGCATCAGTTTGGTCAGCGACCATGAGAAGCGTTCGCTCTTCCAAACCCGGGCCAGCGCTTTGGCCGAATAGCCGCCGATGCCGTCCAAATCACCCTTTTGCAACGCAGCTACAAGCGCAGTGCAAGCATAGTGCACGTCGCTCGCTGCAAGGTTCAATCCCTTTGCTCCAGTCGGCGGTACGATGTGCGCAGAATCGCCGCAGAGCAGCAGGCTTCCATGCCGCATTGGTTCAAACACATACGAACGCAGCGGCGCGATGGATTTCTCAATCGACGCCCCGCGCGTCATGCTCACCGCCGCCTCTGGCCCAAGCCGCAGCGCCAGTTCATCCCACACCCGATCGTCGCTCCAGTCCTCAACTTTTTCGGTTAGCGGAACGTCGATGTAATAGCGGCTGCGGGTGGGGCTGCGCATGGAGGCCAGCGCGAAACCGCGCGCGTGGTTGGCATAGATCAACTCGTGGTTGCATGGCGGAACATCGGCCAGAATGCCGAGCCAGCCGAACGGATAGACGCGTTCAAATTCGCGCGCGGCGCTGGCTGGAGCCAAGGCAAGAATGGCGCGGCGTGAAGGGCCATGAAAGCCATCGCAGCCGACCACGAAGCGCGCGTCGATACGCTGGACAGTGCCATCCTTCACGAACGAAACCCATGGCGCACCGCCTTCGATATCGTGAAGCGCGACATCCGATGCCGCATAAATCACCTCAAGCCCGCGCGATGGCGCGGCGTCCATCAAATCGCGCGTGATCTCGGTCTGGCCGTAAACCATCACCTGTTTGCCGGTGAGATCGGCAATGTCGATGCGGATCAGCCGTTCACCATCGGCCAAGTTAAAGCCATCATGCGGCAGGCCTTCCACCTTCATGCGCGCATCGAGCCCCAGCCGCTCGATCAGGCTGACGGTCCCCTGTTCGAGCACGCCTGCACGGATCCGCGAGGCCACGTGGGCACCGCTCTGCCGCTCGATCACCACGCAATCGATGCCTTCAGCGCGCAACAAATGGCCGAGCAGCAGCCCGGCGGGGCCTGCACCGATGATGGCAACCTGTGTCTTCACTTTGGTAATCCCCTAATCGCGCGGCAGCAGATGCTTCTGTGCCTTGCCCGATGCGGTTCGGGGAATTGATTCGGTCAATACAATGCGTGCGGGGGCCTTGAACCGTGCCAGCCGCGCGCGGCAGTGGTCCATTATCGCGTCAGTGGAGAGCGCCGAGCCGGGCCGCAGCGTAACGAAAGCGCGACCAACTTCGCCCCAGCGTTCATCCGCCACGCCGATCACCGCCACCCCAGCAATCTCTGTAAGTTCGGCGAGCACGGCTTCAACCTCAGCAGGATAAACGTTTTCGCCGCCCGAGATGTACATGTCCTTCATCCGGTCTACGAGATAAAAGAAGCCGTCTTCGTCCTGACAGGCGATATCGCCGGTCTTGAACCAGCCTTGTTCAAAAGCGCTGGCGGTGAGCGCGGGCTGGTTCCAGTAACCGGGGGTAATGCTGGGGCCTTTGAGCCAAAGCTCGCCCGCATCGCCTTGCGCCACATCATTGCCGTGGCCATCGACCACCCGCGTCTGCAGCGAGAGGAACGGCAGGCCGCAGCTTCCGGCTTTGGCCACCAGCAGCGCCCTATCAAGCACCGGCATGCCGAAATTCGATCCGGTTTCGCTCATCCCGAACCCATCGGAAAAAACGATACCGGCATTGGCGAAACGCTCAACCTGCGCCTTGGGGTTGGGTGCGCCGCCGGTCGCGTAGATTTTAAGGCAGCTGAACTTTTCGGGGGTAAAATCAGGCTGCTGCCACAGCATTGTCGCCATCTGCGGCACTGAGAAATAATGGGTGATGCCAAGGGCGCGGTCAGCAATTCGCGCGATGGTTTTGGCGGGATCGAAGCCGTCACTAATCCACACTGCGCCGCCTGCCCAGATCGGCACGCGCGTTGCGGCAAACAGCCCGGCGGTGTGGAATAGCGGCATATCGCACAGGAACACAGATTCGTGACTGACCAGACTGCTGAGCGCGAAATTGGTATTGCCCCAAAAGGCATTCGCCTCGGTAACGATCACGCCCTTGGGCTTGCCGCTGGTGCCCGAGGTATAGAGCAGCGTCATCGGATCATCCCAGCCGCCGCGCGCCGATGCGGGCGGCGCGGAACCAGCAGTGCCGAGGCTTTCCAGATCAGCGAAGATCAGGCGTTCAGCTGCGGTTTCAGGCAGCATGAAATCGGCATCATGAAAGAGGAGCGCCGGAGCAGCATCAACGATCAATCCGGCTATCTCAGCCGGGGCCAGCCGCCAGTTGAGCGGGACAAAGATTGCCCCCGCCCGCGCGCAGGCAAATTGCAGTACCACGTGCAGCGGCGAATTGCGCGCCAGAACCGCGACCCTTGCGCCAGACTTCGGCCCGAGTTTCGCCACCAGCCAAGCGCCTGCGCGATCAATCGCCGCATCAAGTTCGCCCCAGGCCCAGCGGCGACCGCTCTCCGCATCGCCCACCGCCAGCCGCCCCGGCATAGCGCGAGCGTGGGTGCGGACCGGATCGACCACTATCGTCATTGTGCGCTCAAACCTTGATCATCAGGACTTGCCGCTCAGATCATAGGCACCAAGCCCGGGCTTGAAAGTCTTATCGTCAATGAACTGGCGCGTCGCTTCCTTGCGCCCGTCGTTATCAAAGTAATTCGCCGCTTCCTGAGCGCGGATCAGATAGTCCTGCGCATTGTCATAGGTCATCTCGCGCACCCGGCGGATAGCGAATTTGGTCGATTTGAGCGCTTGGGGGTTTTTGCCGAGCAGCACGGTGGCAATCTCGGTGACGCGGGCTTTCAGCGCATCGCCCGGCACGGCTTCGTTGACGAGGCCCCATTCGGCGGCTTTGCGCCCATCGATATTCTCGCCCATCATCGCGTGATACATCGCATTGCGAAAACCGGTGAGTTCGACGATGATCTTGCTCGCGCCGCCGCCCGGAAGAATGCCCCAGTTGATCTCCGAAAGCCCGAACTGCGCGTCTTCAGCCGCCACCGCCAGATCGCAGCTGAACAGCGGTCCATATGCCCCGCCGAAGCACCAGCCGCCGACCATGGCGATCGTCGGCTTTTCGTAAAAGCGCAGGCGCTCCCACCAGCCATAGGCTTCGCGCTGCGCAGCGCGCGTTGCGCCAAGCCCTTTGGCTTCGTTCTCGCGAAAATATTCCTTGAGGTCCATTCCTGCTGACCATGCCGTGCCTTCACCCGCCAGCACGACCACGCCGACGTCATCGCGAAATTCCAAATCCTCAAGCACCCGTTTCATCTGGCGGTTGAGCTTGGGGCTCATGCAATTGCGCTTTTCCGGGCGGTTGAACGAGACCCAGGCGATGCGGTTTTCGATGGTAACGGCGACGGTATCTTCTTCTGCACGATCAGACATGGCAATCCCCGATAGATGGTGGTAATTTGCTATATTGCATAGCTACACAATTGCTATAGTCAATAGCTATATTGGGGCGCCCCGTGGCCGATAATCGTATGCCTTTTGATTTGCTCAACCTGCCGGGGTTTGTTCTGCGACGGGCGGCAACGGCGATGATGGCCGATCTCGCCGCACGTCTGGCGGTGATCGATCTGAGGATTTCGGAGGCCACCGTGCTGCAACTCGTCGCAGATAAAACCGACATAACCTCTAGCGAGATCGGCAAGACGCTCGAAATCCAGCGCGCCAATATGGTGCCGCTGCTAGGCCGCCTTGAAGGTGCGGGGCTGATCCGGCGTCAACCGATTGACCGCAAATCGCAGGCCGTAGTGCTGACCGATGCGGGGGCAGCGCAGCTGAACGAAGTGCGCGCCATCATCAGCAGTTTTGAAGCTGATCTGCTGGCGCGCATCCCTGAAAAGCACCGGGCGCATCTGGTTCCCGCGTTGCAGGCGCTGGTCAGCTAGCCCTGGCGTTCAACCAGATGATGTGCCGCACCGCGAGCGGATAGCCGTTGATCCCCAGTCCCGAAATAATCCCGGTGACCACCTGCGTCATGATCGACTTAGCCCGCCATTCCGCTTCGCGCCGGTGGATGTTTGAGATATGCACCTCGACCACCGGGCAATCAGCCAGCTTGATCGCATCGAGCACCGGATAGGCAGCATAGGTGAAAGCGGCGGGGTTGATGATGATTCCGGCGAGGCCTTTGCGGGCCGCCTGAAGCCATTCGACCATTTCATGTTCGTCATTGGTCTGGCGGAAATCGAGCGTATAGCCCGCCGCTTCCGCCTCTGCGCGGCACAGCACTTCAACATCGGCAAGCGTATCGCGGCCATAAATCTCAGGCTCGCGCTCGCCCAGAAGATTGAGGTTTGGTCCGTTGAGAACCAGAATTGTGCCGCTCAAATTGCGCTCCTGACAATCACACAGCAGGATTCCTATCACATGAAATCGGCGACCGCCACGCTTCGATCAGCGCTGACTTCAGATCGGGCATCAGATGGGATAATGCCCCGGCAAAGTTTCCACCGTTATCCAACGCGTCTCGGTGAAGCTGTCAATGCCTTGCTTGCCGCCGAACCGCCCATAGCCCGATGCGCCAACCCCGCCGAACGGCATCTGCGCTTCGTCATGCACGGTGGGGCCGTTGACATGGCAAATGCCCGATTGAATGCGCCGGGCAATCGTCAGCCCTTGGGCGATGTCGCGTGTGAAGACCGCAGCGGAAAGTCCGTATTGCGTATCATTCGCCAATTCGACCGCGTGGTCAGCATCGCGCGCGCGGATCATCGCCACCACAGGACCAAAGCTTTCATCGCGGTAAAGGTTCATCGCGGCGGTGACCCCATCGACCACCGTTGCGGGCATCAGCACCGAATCGCCCTTGCCGCCTGAAAGCACTTTCGCGCCCTTGGCCACCGCATCGTCGATCAGCGAGTTAACGTGGGTGACGGTCTTCTGATCGATCACAGCACCGAGCGGCGTTTTGCCTTCACGCGGATCGCCCGAGGCCAGTGATGAGGCCTTGGCGCCGAACTTGGCGGCAAAGGCATCCGCCACGGCTTCGACCACGATAATCCGCTCGGTCGACATGCAGATCTGCCCTTGATTCATAAACGCGCCAAACGCTGCAGCTTTAACCGCTTCATCAAGATCAGCATCGGCAAGAACGATCATTGGGGCCTTGCCGCCGAGTTCAAGCAGGCACGGCTTAAGATGTTCGGCAGCGCGCTTGGCGATGATCCGGCCCACACCGGTGGAGCCGGTAAAGTTGATGCGCTTAACCTCGGGCGCATCAACCAACGCGCCCACTACGTCGGCTGCATCGTCGGGGGCATTGGTCACCACATTGACCACGCCTTCGGGGAAGCCTGCCTCGGCAAACGCCTCAATGATCAAGCTGTGCGTTTGCGGGCACATTTCACTGGCCTTGAGGATCACCGCATTGCCGCAGGCGAGCGGCACCGCGATGGCGCGCACGCCCAAGATAATCGGCGCGTTCCACGGCGCGATACCCAGGATCACACCGACCGGCTCTTTGAGCGCCATGGAAATGCAGCCGGGCTTATCCGACGGAATAACTTCACCGGTGATCTGCGTGGTCAGCGCCGCCGCCTCACGAACGATCCCGGCGGCTAGGCCAAGATTGAACATCGCCCAGCCCATTGTCGATCCAGTTTCGGCCATCATCGCTGCAACGAAGGCATCCTTACGCGCTTCGAGCGCCGCGGCGGCCTTCATTAACACCGCGCGGCGGGCATTGGGGCCCTGCGCCGCCCAAGCCGGAAAGGCTGCGGCGGCCCGGGCGGCAATCGCCGGAATATCCGCCGCCTTCATCGCTGCGGCTGAACTGGCAACTTCCCCGGTCATGGGGTTCATCCGGGTAAATTCCATCGCGATTCTCTCCAGAGCTTTTTAGCTATAACCAATAGCAATATCAAAAGTGCGCGGGGTTGCAAGCACCAATCCGGCTTGTGAAATCGCATGCGGCGCATTTTGCCAATTAGCCACCCGGCAAACG
>JAYVNC010000230.1:0-11954 GCA_043758655.1 Novosphingobium sp. | reverse complement strand
TGAGGATCACCGCGATCTGTCGCGCTGGAATTAACCCGCGACTTTGCCCCTAAGGCTCTCTAGCACCGCATCCTCATCGGCGATCAATGCGGTAACAGAATCGCGCACCTCGGCAATCTCCGCCGCCTCTTCGCCGTCGGTCCGGTGTCTGACGTATAAGGTATCGAGGTCACCGAGTGCCACAATCACCTCGCTGCGCCGCGATTCGAGCACCGCGAGCGCAACGCTGGCTTGCGCCCAGCGCTCGCTGGCCACCGCTGCGCCTTGCGCTGCTGAGACCAGCCCGATGGTCTTTGCCGAAGCAGCCGAAAACCGCGCATGGGCATCGCGCGCCTGTACGCTGAGCCGGGCGAGCCGCGATTGCAGTTCAAGCGGGAGCGGCGGCGGGGGCGGTGCTGCTTCGGTCGCAGCGGCCACCGGCGCAGAGCCAGTGATTCGTTCGGGCACAACTGGCGCTTGCGCTGAGCCAGCAGGAAGCTGTGCCGCCACGGGTGCGCTGATTTGTTCACCCGGCCGCCGCGCCAGCGAAGGATAACCCTCGCGCGCGCTACAGGCGGAAAGCAGCATGGCGGAGACAACAAGCGTAACGGTTGCGCGGTTCATGCACCCGCCATACCGCGCTGCGCAGCAAAGCGGAAGGGCGCTTAATTGGCCGTGAAATCACCGCAGCTTGGCCTCTGAGTCAGCCGTTTCTGGCGTTGACAGCTTGGGAGGCTTGGCCTAGGGGCGGCGCTTCTTTCCGAACCCCTGCCTTTGGCTTGGGGGATTCGGCGCGTCACTGATGAAGCCCTTCCGCTGGAACGGGGTCCGCCAGCGGTGCGACAGGGCAGACAGAATTGGAAGTATCTATCATGTTCGCAGTAGTGCGCACAGGCGGCAAACAATACCGGGTTGCTGCCGGAGACAAGATCGCGGTTGAAAAGCTGGCTGGTGAAGCTGGCGAAACCATCACGCTGGGTGATGTCCTGCTTGCCGTCGTTGACGGTGAGATCAAGGATGTTGGCGGCATCGTCGTCTCGGCCGAGATTATCGCTCAGGCCAAGAGTGAAAAGGTGATCGTTTTCAAGAAGCGTCGCCGCCACAATTATCGTCGCAAGAACGGCCATCGCCAGCAGCTTACCCTGCTGCGCATCACCGGCGTGGGTGAGCCCGTTAAAAAGGTTGCTGCCAAAAAGGAAGCTGCTGTTGAAGCTGCCCCTGCAACGGAAGCCGCTGTTGCTGCACCCGCCAAGAAGGCCCCTGCCAAAAAAGCCGCTGCCGCTCCCAAAGCTGCTGCGGCCGCTGCGGCTGCTGAATAAGACTTCGGAGTAGTTTGATATGGCACATAAGAAAGCAGGCGGCTCTTCGCGTAACGGTCGCGATTCAGCAGGTCGCCGTCTTGGCGTTAAGAAGTTCGGCGGTCAGGAAGTGATCGGCGGCAACATCATTATCCGCCAGCGCGGCACCCGTGTATATCCCGGCGCGAATGTTGGCATCGGCAAGGACCACACGTTGTTCTCGCTCATCGCGGGCCGCGTGCGATTTCACTTGGGCAAGCTTGGCCGCAAATATGTGTCGGTCGATATGGCAGCCCAAGTGTCAGTGGCCGCCGAATAAACCGGATAGTCGCTGATGGGCTGTCCTGACGGATAGCCCCCCGCCGGAACAGCACGTTTCCGGCAAAACGAGGGAGAGGGGCAAACCCGTCTCCCTCTTTTCGTCTCTCCCTCAGCACAGGTTCGGACATGCGCCGCAAATGCAGCGCGCCGGGCCTCAAGCGTAATGCGCCTGTCATGCAAGCCGCCTAACGGTTGCTTGCGCGGGGCACTGAGTGGAGAAGAGCAATGTTCATTCGCAGCGAAAGACTGTTCTTGCGGCCGGGTTGGCCCGAGGATTGGGCCGAAATCATGGCGCAGGTCGCCGATGAGGGCGTGGTGCGCAATCTGGTGCAGGTGCCGTGGCCCTATACCCCCGATGCCGCGCGCGAATTTGCCGTGCAGCCCCAGGATGCTCGCTGCCCGCACTTTCTGATTACCAAGCCGGGGCCGCAGGGTGCGGAACTGATCGGCTGCGTCGGACTGAAGCAGGGTGAGGCTGGCGCTGAACTGGGCTATTGGATTGGGCGTGACTATTGGGGGCAGGGCTATGCCACCGAAGCGGCGCGGGCTGTGCTGAGGTTGGCAAAAACGCTCGGCCACCGGCAGCTCCGTGCGCGGCATTTCGTGGATAACCCGGCGTCAGGCCGGGTGCTTCGGAAGCTCGGCTTTGCGCCCACTGGGGCAGTGAGCGAGAGTTTCAGCCAAGCCCGCGGGGCGATGGCTCCTTCGGTTGTGCTCGCGGCGGTTCTTGGCGATGCCAGTGATTGCGATGGCGGGGAATGTGGTGGCGGCGATCAAATACCAGCCAAGCGCGCGGCGTGAGGATTTAGGCGGCGCTTGATCGTCACTATTGATTTTGCGCCGCCATAAATGAAGTAGTTCCCCCGCCCCTCGACAAGCTCAGGATAAACTGCCTGCCATTGGCAGGGAGGCGGGGGCCTCAGGCGTGTCGCGCAACGTTCCGCCAGCCTCCTGAAGCCCCCGCCTTCGCGCGGGAGCAACTGCGTTTTGTTTCAAGCTTTGCCCGCCAACCCCGCCTCGGCGCCAGCGATAAGCCTGCGATCATCGTGGTTCCACGGGTGGAAGCCGGGGAGGAAATAGGCGATCCAGCCGGGCAGCATAACCCGCAACAGGCCGGGATTGCCCGCGAGATACCACAGCACCCGCGCGCGGGCTTTCCAGCCAGTGATGCCATCTTGCGCGAGCAGATCGAGCGTGTCGCGATAGCGGTTGGCAATGAAACGCCCGGTGATGGCGATCATCGACAGCGCTTTGAGCTTCCAGCGCTTGAGGCGACTCCAGCTTTGGGTGGCGAACAGATAGGTGTCGTAAGCGACTGCCTTGTGCTCGATCTCCTCGATCGCATGCCAGCGCCACAGATCGGCGATGTGCGGGTCGGAACCAGCAAGAAAGCGCGGGTTTGCCAGCAGCTGATGCGCAAAAATTGCGGTGAAATGTTCGAGCGCCATGGTCGCCGCAAGGTTGACCACCGGCGGCCGTCCGCGCGCCATATCGAGCATCGCCGACATCCGCGTTTCGATGTGATCGATCTTGTAACCAGCATCGACCGCTGCCTTGTTAAACACGACGTGCTCGCGGCTGTGGTTGACCTCTTGCTTGATAAAGCTGCGGATCGCTTCGGCGAGTTCAGCGGGAGCGGCATCGCGGTAGGCGCGCACCGATTCGACGAAAAACGCCTCACCGCGGGGGAATGTGGCGGAAAGCGCGTTGAACCATGCGGTGCCAACCGGATCGCCGCCGAGCCACCAGCGTGGCGACTTTTCGCCGCGACCAAAGCGCAGATCGCGCACGGTGATGTTTAGATCGGCGGGGGTGGGAACGGGAGGCAGCTTGCTTGCTGGGCCGCTGCGCTCTAGCGTGATGGGCGAATGTGCGTTCATGTGCAGCGATATAGAGTAACTGACACTAATGTCAATAAGACGCCGCCTCACCCAAGAAGAAAGCCGAACCGCCGCGCTGGCTGCGGCGCGCGCGCTGCTAATTGAGGCGGGGCCGCAGGCGGTTACGCTGAAAGCTGTCGCCGGTCGCATCGGGCGCACCCATGCCAACCTGCTGCACCACTTTGGTTCGGCGTCGGGCTTGCAAAAGGCGCTGGCGCAGCATCTGGCGGGGACCATCTGCCACACCATCGCCGATGCGGTGATCGCCAGCCGTTCGGGCGTTGGAAGCCCACGCGATGTTGTCGATCTCACCTTTGATGCCTTTGATAAAGAAGGCGGCGGCGCGCTGGCGAGCTGGATGCTGCTTTCGGGCAACGAAGACGCGCTCGATCCAATTGTCGATGCGATTCACGATCTCGTCGATGAATTGCACGATATGGGATCGGGCTCGATGCGCGAGGTGACGCTGAGCCTGGTGCTGATGGCGCTTGGGGACGCTCTGATGGGAGAACCGCTGAGCCTTGCGCTCGAGCTGCCACGCACATCGGCGCGCGACCAAGCGGAGCGGATGCTGGTTGAGGCGGCGGTTCGGGCAGGGTTGTTGGAAGTGGGGCCGGGTTAGCGGAGGTGGTAGACCTTCGGTCGCCTTCGGCTCGACAGGCTCAGCATGAGCGGGAATAGTGTGAAGATCCGTAAAAAACCCCGCTCATGCTGAGCCTGTCGAAGCACGCGCGCAATGCTAGCCCAACACCATCCACCCTGGCACAAACTCCGAAGCAATATCCTCCACCCGCAAATGATCCACCGCCAGCCCCAGCTCAGGATAGGCTGCCCTTTGCCGCGCCGGGTCTGATTGCGCCAAAGGCACCACCACCAGCCGCCGGTTGACCTTCGCGCGCCAGTTCATCCGCGCGGTGTTTTCTTGGCCGACATAGCAGCCCTTGGTGAAGGATACGCCGTTTAGCTCCGCCGCATTGCATTCCAGCCACAACAGATCGCCGAGTTCGCCCGCCCCTTCGCACACCCCGAGCGACAGCCGGTGCGTCCGCCACAGGGCTTCCGCCGATTGATCGGTGCCGCTAGCCGGGGCAATCCAGCGTGTGCCGAGCGCAGGAAGACGCGGGTCATTGCCATCGGCCTCGGCCTTCCAGTGAACCGCCAACGCAGGATCGCGGGCAATGCCGATCTTTCGCCGCAACCGGTACATCGAAAGCCGTTTGATCAGTGCATCGGCCCCATCAGCAGCGCAATCGATCAGCAGGTCACCCCCATCCTCCCAGATCAGGAAATCGGCGATAACCTTGCCTTGCGGTGTGAGCAGCGCCGACCAAACCGGCAGCGGCCCCGCGACATCGCTCGTCACCAGCCCTTGCAAAAACCCGCGCAGATCCTCGCCGTTCTCCAGCGCCGAAAGGCGGATCACGGCGCGGCTGGTGAGGCGAGTTGCGATATCGGTGCTGGGCATGGGTGACAGATAGGGTGCCGCGCGACTAAGGGGAAGGGATGACCGTGCCCGATACTGCAAACTGCCTCACCATTCGCCGCCCCGATGATTGGCACGTCCACCTGCGCGATGGCGCGGTGCTGGCGGGCGTGGCGGGCTGGACCGCGCGGCAATTTGCCCGGGCGATTGTCATGCCCAACCTGTCACCGCCGGTGACTTCGGTTGAGGCAGCGCGAGCCTATCGCGACCGGATCATGGCGGCACTGCCCGAAGGTGCGGACTTCACGCCCTTGATGACCGCTTATCTGACCGATACCAGCGATTCTGATGAACTCGCGCGCGGCCATGCCGAGGGCGTTTTCACCGCCGCAAAGCTCTATCCGGCCCACGCCACCACCGGCGCAGCCCATGGCGTAACCGATGTGGCGCGCATTATGCCCGCGCTCGAACGCATGGCGCAGATCGGCATGGTGCTGTGTGTCCACGGTGAAGTTACAGATGCTTCGGTCGATGTGTTTGACCGTGAGGCGGTTTTTATTGACTGTGTGCTTGGCCCGCTGATCAAAGCCTTGCCTGCATTGAAGGTGGTGTTCGAACATATCACCACCGCCGATGCCGTGGCTTTCGTCGATGCCAGTGGAGCCAATGTGGCGGCGACGATCACCCCGCAGCATCTCCATATCAACCGCAACGCGATGTTCGTCGGCGGACTGCGGCCTCATGCTTATTGCCTGCCGGTTGCCAAGCGCGAGGTGCACCGGCTGGCACTACGCAAGGCCGCGACTTCGGGTTCGGCGCAGTATTTCCTCGGCACAGACTCCGCGCCGCACGCGGTTTCAGCCAAGGAATCGGCTTGCGGCTGCGCGGGGATTTTCAACGCACCGTTTGCGCTCGAAAGCTATATCACGGTGTTTGATGAGGAGGGCGCGCTCGACCGGTTTGAGGCCTTTGCCTCAGAAAACGGCCCGGCCTTCTATGGCCTGCCGCTCAATAAAGGCACGATAACGCTCGAACGCGCTGAAATGGAAGTGCCCGCGACAATCGACGCCAACGGCACACCCGTCGTTCCATTCCACGCGGGGACTAGGCTGGGCTGGAAATTTCGCGGCTGAGTTTTCGCCGCGCCAGCAAATCGTAAATGAACAGCGCCGCCGCCGCCCAGATCAGCAGAAATGATCCAAGCTGGATCATCCGCAGCGGCTCATGGAACACAAACAGCCCGAGCAAGAAAACCATAGTCGGCGCGAGGAACTGCGCGAAGCCGAGTGCGGAAAAGTCCATCCGCCGCGCTGCTTCAGCGAACAGCACCAATGGCGTTGCCGTGAATGCACCGGAGAGCACCAGCAATAGACTGATCTCGATATCGCGCCCGAACGCCGGGCCAGACGGCGTTTGGGCATAGTGATAGCAGATCAGCAGGGCGGGGATCAGCAGGACAATGGTTTCAACCGTCAGTCCCGGCAGCGCTTCAACCGGCACGAGTTTGCGCACCAGACCGTAGCCACTAAATGTCAGCGCTAGCGATAGACTGATCCACAGCATGTCAAGCGCACCCCCTGCCAGCAGCGCCACCCCTGCCGCCGCCAAAGCTATGGCTACCCATTGGCGGCGGCTCAGCCGCTCGCCAAGGAACAGCGTTCCCGCCAGCACATTCCTCAATGGGTTGATGTAATAGCCAAGGCTTGATGCCAGCACGTGGCCTTCAAGTATCGCCCAGATATAGATCAACCAGTTGGCCCCGATCAGCAGCGACGAGCCGAACAGCACCATCATCGTGCGCGGATTCGAAAGCGCGTTAGCCAGTGCGCGCCAGTTGCGCGAAATGCTGATTGCCAGCAGGCATAACGGCAGAGTGAAAATAACCCGCCAGCCGACGAATTCGAACGGCGGCACCCCGTGGAGCAAGCGCAGGTAAAGCGGCAGCAGCCCCCAGATCAGGTAAGCGCACAGCGCATAGGGCAATCCGCCACCCTTGTTGGCAGTGGTCATAGTCTGGGCCTGGTCATTGTGGACCCGCGCCTAGTCGCGGGGGCTGGATACGGCAAGCTGCGTTCTGAGGAATTTAACCTTGTTCGGCGATAAGCACCCTATGGCTGCGAACCGATTGATCCTGCCGCTGTGCCTCGCCGTGTCCGGATTGCTCCTTGGCTGCGGGCGCGGGCCTGCGCCTGACGCGGTCGATACCAGAGACCCGCAAGTGGCCGCCGCGCTAGCCGATCCACTGATGACCGATCCTGATCTGGCCAGCCAGAACCGCGCCGGCGTGGCTCTGACAGGGGATGGCGTGCCCTCGGCGCTGATCCCGACAGAAGACCTCAGCGCGGAAAACCGCGCCGCTGCCAAGGCCGATGCGATTGCTCTGCTGGGTACTAATCCGCCTGCGGCACCGACTGCATCGGGCAGCGCGGGCGCAAAGGCGGGTGAAACCGCGCTTTTATCATGGCAACAAGCTTTCGGGGTGCAGGCTTGCGCGACGACCGCGAGATGGACCTTCGTGTGGGGGGCGAAGATGCCTGCGGCCTTGCCGATCTATCCGCGCGGCCATGTTCAAGAGGCAATAGGCAGCGATGCCGCCGGATGCACCCTGCGCGCGGTCAATTTTCGCACGCAGGTGAGCCCCGGCGATGTGCTCGATTTTTATTATGCCAGCGCGCGCAAAGCGGGCTTCAAAACTTCTCACCGCGCCGATGGTGATGCCCATGCGCTCAGCGGTAATCAAGGCGGGTTGGGATTTGCGGTTTATGTTCGGCCCGGGCCGGAAGGCATGACCGATGTTGATTTGGTGACGCGCGGTTTTTAACGCTCAATCGTTGCGTAGGCCTACGCCAATCGTCGCGCGCGGCTGGTCCATTTCTGACGATGTCACCGGATAGGCGCAGTAATCCGCCGCATAGAACGCTGCCGGACGGTGATTGCCCGATAGGCCCACCCCGCCGAATGGTGCCGACGAACTCGCCCCGTTAGTCGCGCGGTTCCAGTTGACCACGCCTGCGCGAATATTTGCCCAAAACCGGTTGTACTCCTGCGGGGTGCCGCCGATCAGCGAGGCGGAAAGCCCGAAACGGGTGTTGTTCGCCTCGGCAATCGCGGCGTCAAAATCGTCAATGCGAATCACCTGCAGCAGCGGTCCGAACAGCTCAACGTCCGGGCGTTCATTCATCGCGGTGGTGTCAATGATCGCGGGCGAAAGGAACGGCAGGTTGGGATCAGCGCGGACCATGTGTTTGATCGGTTTGCCGCCATTGGACAGCAGATAGACGAAGCTCTCGGTCAGGCCGTCAGCGGCAGCATTGTCAATCACCGGGCCCATGAACGGCGCAGGGTCATCAAACGGCGCGCCGACGATCATTCGGTCCGCGAGGCGTTTCACTTCACCGACCACCGCATCGTACATTGATGACTTAACGATCATCCGCCGCGCTGCGCTGCAACGCTGGCCTGCGGTAGTGAATGCTGATTGCACCACCAGCGCGGCGGCATCGGAAATCTTTGGCGTGTCCCAGACGATGATCGGGTTGTTGCCGCCCATTTCGAGCGCAAGGATTTTGTCAGGCCGGGTGGCAAGCTTGCGGTTGATGGCGATGCCGGCATGCGCCGATCCGGTGAATAGCACACCATCAATGCCATCATGCGCGACCAGTGCCTTGCCCTCTTCCGGCCCGCCGATCAGCGGCTGGATCACGGCAGCGGAAATCCCCGCGCGGTGGAAGCAGCGGCACAAGAATTCGCCCACGGCAGGCGTCTTTTCGCTTGGCTTGAACACCACGACGTTGCCCGCGATCAGTGCGGGAATGATGTGGCCATTGGGTAGATGCGCGGGGAAATTAAACGGGCCGAGCACCGCCATAACCCCGTGCGGTTTGTGGCGGACAGCCATTGTGCCCTGCATGGCATTATCGAGTTTGCGCTGCGCGGTGCGCTCAGCATAGGCGCGGATCGAGATTTCGGTTTTGCCGATCACCGCCTCGACTTCGCTGCGCGCCTCCCACAGCGGTTTGCCGGTTTCACGCGCTATCAGATCAGCAAAGGCATCGCTTTCACGGCGCACTTCATTGGTGAAGCGGCGCATAAGTTCCATCCGCGTGGCGAGCGGCTGCGCGGCCCAGGCAGGCCATGCGCGGCGGGCGCGACCGACGACATCGTCCACGTCGCCCCGCGGGCTACGCCACAATACCGTGCCGGTGGCTGGTTCTATAGATACGATTTCGTTGCTCATGTGGTGCGCTGTCGCCCCTTATCACTGATTAATTACATCGGTATACGTTGACAAAACATCAACCGGTTTGGGGCCGAGTGCTTGGCCGAGCTCCCGCAGTGCTCCTATCTTTTCGGTGAGCACTTGCCAATCGTCGTTAACATCGATTGCGGACCAGATCGCTTCAACCTCTTCGATCAGCATCGAAGGCGGTTCGGCCCGTGACCACAGCGGATGATCGAGCGCAGATTCGCGCGGGTTTAAACCAGCGAGCATCTCGCCAAATTCTCCGGCGGGCGGGTTGTGACCGCCGCGATACTGGAAGTAAAACGCGTCGGGCCCAATCCCGCTTTCGCGCATGTGTTTTTCCGCAGCGCCAAGCAGCAGTTTTGCCTGGTCGACACCTATTGGCGCGATCCCCAGCCGCCAGGCAAACCGCCGCGCCATCGCCGCCTCATAAAGCGGCCCGAACCGGTCAAGCGCAGCGATCAGCGGCGCCGAATCGGCAAGCATGCGCAGCGAAACCGCCAGTTGCCCGCAATTCCACAGCAGCGCCTCAGGCTGGCGGCCAAAGGCATAGAGCCCCGAATGATCGAAATAGGCGGCGGTGAAGCCAGCATCCCAGCGCGGCAGCCACCGCCACGGGCCATAGTCAAAGCTCTCGCCCGAAATGTTCATATTGTCGGTGTTGAGCACGCCGTGAACGAAGCCCGCGACCATCCACGAAGCGGCAAGGTCTGCCAGCCGCTCGACCACCTGATGCAGCAGGATCACAGCCGGTTCTTCGCGCCCCGGGGCGTCATCGGGCGGCGGCGGACCGGGGAACTGGGTGAGGCAATAGGTGACTAGCGCGGCCATGTTGTCACGCTCTTCAAGCGCGAGCAGTCGCTGGAACGTGCCGATCCGTATATGTCCATGGCTCAGCCGCACCATTACTGCCGACCGCGTTGGCGAAGGCTCATCGCCGCGCATCAAAGCTTCGCCGGTTTCGATCACCGAGAATGTCCGCGAGGTATTGACCCCGAGCGCCTCAAGCATTTCGGTGGCGAGAATTTCGCGCACTGCGCCCTTCAGCGTCAGCCGCCCGTCACCTGCGCGGCTCCACGGGGTTTGCCCCGAACCCTTGGTGCCAAGATCGAGCAATCGGCCACCAGAATCGCGCATTTGCGCAAACAGAAAGCCGCGCCCATCGCCCAAATCGGGGTTGTAGTGGCGAAACTGGTGCCCGTGATAACGCAGTGCCAAGGGCCGCGGTAGGTTATCGGGGAGCGGCTCAAAGCATCCAAAATGCCGAACCCAGTCCACATCGCTCAACCCATCAAGCCCAACACTCGCCGCCGCATGGTCATTGCGGAAGCGCAGAATGGTCTCGGGAAAGTCAGCAGGCCACACCGGATCGCCCAGCCAAGGGGCCAGCCGCTCTATTGCAGGGTCAGCTTTATAGGCAGAAGGTTGCGGTTCGGCGCGCATCAGGCGATAGTGGGGCGGTGAAAGCCCATGTGCAAGGCACGGGCGTTGAATTCAGGGGATCGCGTGAGCCAGTTCGAAGACCGCCATTGGACGAGCCGTGACGGGCTCAAGCTCCACTTCCGTGACTATGCCTCGCAAGGAGACAGGGCTGGGCAGGGAGATAAGGCTGCGCGCCCCGACCGACCGCCGGTGATCTGCCTCCACGGACTCACCCGCAACGCGCGTGATTTCGCTGATCTTGCCCCGCGACTGGCGGGCGAATGGCGGGTGCTGGTGCCCGAAATGCGCGGGCGCGGTGATAGCGGTTATGCCAAGGATCCGGCCACCTACAGCCCGGTGCAATATGTTGATGACGTGAACCTACTGCTCGAGCAGGAAGGCATCGACAAATTTGTCTCGATCGGCACTTCGATGGGCGGGCTAATGACGATCCTCATGGGCTTCACCCAGCCGGACAGGATCGTCGCCGCCGCGTTCAACGATGTCGGCCCCGATCTTGAGCTTGAGGGGATCAGCAAGATCCTCGATTATGTCGGGCAGGGGCGCAATTTCCCCACCTGGATGCACGCGGCACGGGCACTTGAAGAAGTGCACAGCGCGGCCTTTCCGGGCTGGCACATAGACCAGTGGATCGCCGCGGCAAAGCGGGTGATGGTGCTATCGACCAATGGCCGGATTGTGTTCGATTACGATATGAAGATCGCCGAACCTTTCGAGAAGATTGATTTTGCCAACCAGGCCGATCTGTGGCCGGGTTTCAGTGCTTTGGCGAACAAACCCACGCTGGTGCTGCGCGGGGCGCTGTCCAACCTGTTTTCGGAAAAAACCTTTGCGCGGATGGGCGCGGCATCGCCGACGGTCGAATGCGTCACCGTGCCGAATGTTGGCCATGCGCCAATGCTGGATGAGCCTGAGGCACTGGCGGGAATCGAGCGCCTGTTGGCCCGCGTTGCCTGAATTTTGCGGCTGCTTCACCTCCATTCGAGTTTTCATGCCGGCGGCAAAGAACTGCGCGCGGCGCGGCTGATCAATGCGTTTGGCCCCGGTGTGGAGCATGTCATCGTCTCCGCCATGCCCGATGCCTTGGGCGCTTCGGCGGCGATTTCTGACAAGATTGATGTCAGCTATCCCGATGATTTCCCTTCGCTCACCGGAAAGCCGTTTCCAGCGCGGCTGAAGCGGCTGGCGCAGGCGATGCTCGGATTTGATCTGGTGCTCACCTATAACTGGGGGGCGATGGATGCGGCGATGGCGCACATGCTGTTCTCTGACCATTTTAAACTGCCGCGGCTGGTTCATCACGAAGATGGCTTCAACGAGGATGAGGCGGTGCGATTGAAGACATCGCGCAATTGGTATCGCCGCAT
>JAYVNC010000229.1:0-3942 GCA_043758655.1 Novosphingobium sp. | reverse complement strand
AAACCAGACTGACCCATGACATGCTCCCGCCGACGCCTCAGCCTGACTGAATCAGTTTTGCACCGCCGGGGAAAGCACTATTTTTAGAGGTGGCCTATGTTCTATTCCGATACTAGGAGTCGGAATCAATGACAAAGAACCTACGCACAGCTGATCTTGGGGAATTTGAGGCGCTCAAACAAGCCAATAGACACGGAGCCGAGTTTTGGAGTGCGCGGGATCTTCAGGCGGTGCTTGGATGCGCACAATCGAGAAGATTCGAAGACGCAATCAATCGAGCAATCCTATCGTGTGAGCAATCGGGGAACAAATCGGGACATCATTTTGCCGGCGCCGGCAAAATGATAGACACGGGCAAAGCGGCTGTGAGAAGTGTAGAAGATTACCAACTTTCTCGTTTCGCCTGCTATCTGATTGCGCAAAACGGCGATCCTCGAAAACCAGCCATTGCCTCAGCTCAAAAGTATTTTGCAATCCAAACAAGGCGGCAAGAGCTTTCTGAGCAATATGCAGCCGATCTTGAACGTCTCGAGATGCGCAAACAGACGGGCGAGGAGTTCAAACAGCTTTCCGGTGCCGCCCGAAACGCAGGTGTAGAGAACCGGATGTTCGGCGTTTTTCACGATGCTGGATATAAAGGACTTTATGACGGTTTGGGTATGAACGCGATCAAGAAACGCAAAGCTATTGCCGACAACGAAAACCTAATGGACAGAATGAACGCAACTGAGCTCGCGGCCAATCAGTTTCTAATGACTCAGACGAGGGACAAACTTGCGAGGGAAGGGATCAAATCCCAATCAGCTGCTATTTTGCTCACGAAAAAGTGGGCAGAGAAGTCCGGCAGGCAATTGCCCGCATCGGCGGTGAAATGCCTGAAGCCATTCCGCCTGCTGAACACATGAAGCAATTAGAAAAGCGCCTTAGGAGTTCCACGCCGAAGCTTGAACTTGATGAGCGAGATGCGGTCGGACTTCTTGGGAAACCGGACTCGTGAATCGCTACTGATTCATCGTCGCGAAGAAGTCTTCGTTGCTTTTGGAATCCTTCATTTTGTCGAGCAGGAATTCCATCGCGTCGATTGTCCCCATCTGCATCAGGATTCGGCGCAGCACCCACATTTTGGCCAGCTGATCCTTGGGAACCAGCAGCTCTTCCTTGCGGGTGCCAGACTTGCCGACATCGAGCGCAGGGAAGATGCGCTTGTCGGAAACCTTGCGATCAAGCACGATTTCGGAGTTGCCGGTGCCCTTGAATTCCTCGAAAATCACTTCGTCCATGCGGCTGCCGGTGTCGATCAGCGCGGTGGCAATGATGGATAGCGATCCGCCTTCCTCGATGTTTCGCGCGGCACCGAAAAAGCGCTTCGGGCGCTGGAGCGCATTGGCATCGACGCCGCCGGTGAGCACCTTTCCTGAGCTTGGCACCACGGTGTTATAGGCGCGGCCCAAACGCGTAATCGAATCGAGCAGAATGACGACATCCTTCTTGTGTTCGACCAGCCGTTTGGCTTTTTCAATCACCATTTCAGCAACTTGCACGTGGCGCGTGGCGGGCTCGTCAAATGTTGACGAGATCACTTCGCCGCGCACCGAGCGCTGCATGTCGGTCACTTCCTCGGGGCGCTCGTCGACCAGCAGCACGATCAGGAACACTTCGGGATGGTTGTCGGTAATGGCCTTGGCGATGTTTTGCAGCAGCACGGTTTTGCCAGTGCGCGGCGGCGCGACGATCAGCGCGCGCTGGCCCTTGCCCTGCGGTGAGATCAGATCGATCACGCGAGCGGATTTGTCCTTGACCGTCGGGTCAGAGCTATCGAGGTTGAGGCGCTGATCGGGATAGAGCGGCGTCAGGTTATCGAAATTCACCCGGTGGCGCACTGCTTCGGGGTCATCAAAATTGACCGAGGTGAGCTTGTTGATGGCAAAATAGCGCTCGCCATCTTTGGGTGCGCGAATCTCGCCTTCAACTGTGTCGCCGGTGCGCAGGCCCCATTTACGGACCTGATTAGGCGAGACGTAAATATCGTCAGGCCCGGCGAGGTAATTCGATTCAGGGCTGCGCAGAAAGCCGAAGCCGTCCTGCATCACCTCAATCGTGCCGAGGCCCATAATCTCTTCGCCGTCTTCGGCTTCTTCCTTAAGGATAGCGAACATCAGATCCTGCCGCAGCATGGTCGACGCGCCCTCAACCCCCAGCTCTTCGGCCATCGCGACCAGCTCGGCGGGTTTCTTTTTCTTTAGTTCTTTGAGATGCATTTTGTATTTCCGTTATGATTTTTTGGCTGGCCGGAGGGTCTATGGGCTTGGAGAAAGCAGACCGGGTCGCTTGAAGCGCGACCAGATACCGGACGGGTTGGGAATATGCGCGGGGGTGGGGGAAGTCAACATATGTCATCCCCGCGTTCGCGGGGATGACGGCAATTAGAATGGCTTGATCACCACCAGCACCACGATCAGCGCCGCAGCCATACCCGGAACCTCGTTCAACAACCGCAAGTTACGTCCAGTCAACCGCCGCTCACCTCGCGCCAAGGCCTTGGCATAGCCTGCCAGCCAAATGTGATAGCCACTCAGCCCCAGAACCAGCGCCAGCTTGGCATGGAACCACCCCTGGCTGAACGCGCCGATGCTGATACCTAGCGCCAGCCCCAGCACCCACACAGCCACCATAGACGGCCACAGGATAATCTTGAGCAGCTTCGCCTCGCGATCAATCCAGCGCGCATTCTCAGGCGAGTTCGGCTCTGATTCTTGATGATAGACGAAATAGCGCGGCAGCATGAATAGCCCCGCCATCCAGAAGATGACGAAGATAATGTGTCCGGCCTTGAGCCAGTAATACGTCATTGCGAGAGACCATTCCATATCTGCAATCTAGGTGCCGCCTAGCTCTTTCGCCAGCCCCTGACGACCTGCAGTAGCCGTTCGACATGTTCTATCGGGGTGAACTGGCCGATTCCATGACCCAAATTAAACACATGCGGGCGTGAGGCAAAAGCTTCAAGAATGCGCAGCGCCTGCGTTTCAAGCTCATTCGAACCAGCCTCAAGCAGCAGCGGATCGAGGTTCCCCTGCACCGGCAAACCTTCTGGCAAAGCGCTTGCCGCCCACAACGGATCAACCGTTTCGTCGAGCGCCACCGCGCTAACCTCGGTTTCGCGCACATAGGCAGGCAATTTCGCACCTGCGCCTTTGGGGAAACCAATCACCGGCAGCCCCGGGCAGCGTACACGCAGCGCCGAAACTATCGCCGCATTGGGCGCGATCACCCAACGTTCAAATTCAGCCGGAGCAAGGCTGCCCGACCACGAATCAAACAGTTGCACTGCCTCAGCCCCCGCCGCAGCCTGCCGCGCGAGGTAATCGACCGTCACCTCGACGATTCCATCAATGATCGCCTGAAAAGCGCCCGGATCGCGGTAAGCAAAAGCGCGCGTCTCGTGCTGATCGCGGCTGCCTTCTCCGGCCACCATGTATGTCGCCACGGTCCACGGGCTGCCAGCAAAGCCCAACAACGTGCGATCAGGCCCCAGCCCAGCGCGCACCCGTTTCACAGTCTCATAGATCGGATCAAGCCGCGATGGCACCCGCGCGAGCGAAGCCAGTGTAGCGTCAATCAGCTTGGGTGAAAGCCGCGGGCCTTCGCCTGCGAGGAACTCCAGATCTTGCCCCATCGCATAAGGAACAATCAGAATGTCGGAGAACAGAATCGCGCCATCGAAGCCAAACCGCCGGATCGGCTGTAGAGTAATCTCTGCCGCCGCCTCAGCATCATAAACCAGCGCAAGAAACCCGCCCTTTTCCGCGCGCAAGGCACGGTATTCGGGCAGATAACGCCCCGCTTGGCGCATCAGCCAGATCGCCCGCTGGCCATTATTTTGGCCGTTCAAAGTATCGAGAAGGAGTCCAGGCATCGCGCCTCTCTACTAAAAAATAAAAG
>JAYVNC010000228.1:0-3945 GCA_043758655.1 Novosphingobium sp. | reverse complement strand
CCTTGCCCTTGGAAATTCCGGCGGCGCGGCCGGTGAGTTCGGCCATAATCAGCTTTGGATCGATACCGTAGGCGAGCATGTGGCCGTGATCGCGGTATCCGGTGATCACGCTGTCGCGGCTGCCATCGAGTGCGGAGAGCATTCCAACCGCTACCGCTTCCTGCCCGATATAAAGGTGGCAGAAGCCGCCGATCAGCCCGAGCCCATAAAGCTGCCCTGCCCGCTCTTCAAACCTGCGGATCAGCAGCATCGTCTCGTAAAAATTTAGCAATTCAGCATCGCTGGCGGCATAGTGCGGATCGCCTGCATAGGCTTCTTGCAGTGCCCGCAGTGCCATACCTTCGCTGTCGCTCGATTCAGCAATCGCGGATTTGTTCGCGGCCTTGGCCAAAATGACATCCCCTGAAAGTTAGCTTTCGCGCCCGCTATAGGGGCATGGGCAATTTAGGGAAACAGGCGCAGTAGGATTTTATTCGAGACACCCGAAATATTGCCGAAATATTGGCGAAATATTGATAGCCTGATGTCGCCGCTCATTTGAGCAGCAAGACCATCTCATCCTGATGAACGACATTCAGATTGCGGCGCAACAGTTCGCCCGCGAGATCAGCATCGGTGTTACGCGGATCGAGCAGAGCGACGCGGTTATGCAGGTCATCGCGTTCAACTTGAACCTGCTTCAATTCCTGCTGGCGCTCATCAAGCATGCGGAGGTTATCGCTCCAGGCAAGAAAACCAGATGGCCCGGCTACAGCAAGCCCACCCATGAGCAGCAATGCGACCAGTGCAAAACCTTGCACACGGCCTTGCCGCTTCATTTTCAGATTGCCCCGTTCCCTGCCCATTAACCATTAGAATCATATTAGAATCAGTCGTGCAAGCGGAATTTTTGATAAACTACTACGCGTGTGGCCTGTGGACAGGGTTTTTGCCCGGAAATTCGCGTGAATTTAAGCATATTACATATATTTTACAATATTTTATCTGAAAAAGATCAGCAAACTGACAAACCGTAATTACGCGCCCATTGCATAGCCCGCGGCGCGAACTGTGCGGACGAGGCTTTCTTCGCCGTCCCGGTCAATCGCCTTGCGCAAACGGCGAATGTGTACGTCGACGGTTCGCTCATCAATTTCGCTGTCCAAGCCCCAAACTGCATCAATCAGCTGCTGGCGTGAATAGACCCGACCAGGCCGCTCTACCAAGTGGCGCAGAAGGCGGAATTCGGTCGGGCCAAGATGGAGTATCTCGCCATTGCGGCGAACGCGGTGCGCGGTGGTGTCCATCTCAATCGGACCACAGGTGAGCAAATCGCCCGAAAGCGACGGCCTGGATCGGCGGAGCAATGCTTCAACGCGGGCCAATAGCTCCTTTGGAGAAAATGGTTTAGTTACATAATCATCCGCGCCAGTCTTAAGGCCGCGTATCCGGTCCTCTTCCTCCCCACGCGCGGTGAGCATGATGATTGGGACACCTGCGGTGGCCTTATCCCGGCGCAGCTGGCGGCAAACTTCAATCCCCGGAATGTTCTCGATCATCCAATCGAGCACAATGGCATCGGGCATTTCCTCGCGCACCATGATGAGCGCCTCTTCGCCATCCGCCGTCTTGCGAACGGTGTAGCCCTCGCTCTTGAAGTTCCATTCGAGCAGTTCAGAAAGCGCAACGTCGTCTTCGACAATCAGCACCGAGGCGGGCATCAGATAACCTTTTCATTGCCGAATGGCAGATCGCGGTCAGAATAATAGAGGCCGGTCGCGGCGAAATAGACCATTTCGGCAACGTTGGTGGCATGGTCACCGATTCGCTCGATGCTGCGGGCAACGAACAGCAATTCTGCGGCTGAAGAGATCGTCGCCGGGTTTTCCATCATGTGCGAAACCAGATTGCGGAAAATTGATTCGTAGAAGTTATCGAGCTTCTCGTCGCGGTGGACGACTTCAAGCGCCAGTTCGGCATCGCGCGATGAATAGGCATTGAGCACATCATGCACCATGCCCTGAGCGATTCCCGCCATCGCTGGAATCAGCGTGAGCGGCTGGAACTTTGTGATAGTTTCGATATTGCCGACGCGCTTGGCGATGTTCTTGGCGTAGTCACCGATGCGTTCGACCACGCCGGAAATCTTCAGCGCGGCAATCACATCGCGCAAATCATCCGCCATTGGCGATCGCAGCGCGATGACGCGGACCGCGAGCCGGTCAACCTCCGCCTCCAGCGCATCAATCCTAGCATCGCCAGCAACCACCGCGCGGGCGAGCACCTCATCGTGCCGCGTAAGCGCGTCAATGGCATCGCGAATCGCCACTTCGGCCAGACCGCCCATTTCGGCGATCAGCCCGCGCAGCTGTCCGATTTCGCTTTCAAAACTGCTGCCAGAAGATGCCATTCGCTGATTATCCCCCGAGCAACATGCCAACGTTATCGCCGCGACGTGTCAATTTGATGACATCGTTCCTCTGCCCAGCACAGGCATGATGATCGACGCGGTTGTCCCCTGCCCGACCCGGCTCATAATGTCGAACCGTCCGCGATGGCGCTCGACGATATGCTTGACGATAGCGAGGCCGAGGCCAGTACCGCCCACCGCGCGGCTGCGGCCAGCATCTGCGCGGTAAAACCGTTCGGTGAGGCGGGGGAGATGTTCCGGCGCAATACCCTCGCCCTCATCGCGCACTAGAATTTCTACCCGGCCAGAGTCTGTCACTTCGACCGAAACGTGGACGGTGGCATCATCGCGGCCATATTTGAGCGCATTGTCGATGAGATTGCGCAGCACCTGCGCAAGTTGCGAGCGGTCCCCGGCGACGGTTGCCGCATCGCAATTGGTGGTCAGCACAATCTTAGCGCGCCCATGAAACTCACCGACCGCTTCACCAGCCAGTGCGATGATATCAACCGGATCGGTCGGCGCTTCATGCTTCACCGCCTCGATGCGTGACAGCGACATCAGATCCTCGATCAGCGCCTGCATCCGGCGGGCTTCGTGGCGGATGATGCCGAGAAAGCGTTTGCGCGTGGGTTCGTCGCCTCCGGCCTTGACGTCATCGAGCGTCTCAACGTAGCCCAAAATCGCCGCGAGCGGTGTGCGCAACTCGTGGCTGGCATTGGCGACGAAATCGGCATGGGCTTTGGCGACGCTAACCCGCACCGACTGATCTTCGAGCAACACCATGCGTGCATCGGCATCGATGACATTGCAGGTCAGCCGCCACCGGCTACCTTTGACCGAGAGGCCCTCAATGGTTTCGCTGCCGCCCTTGGCTGCGGTGATTGCCGCCACCGCCTTGGGATCGCGCAAGGCGATCCGAACATCCTCCCCCACGATATGCGCGCCGAGCAGCGCCCGCGCCGCTGCATTGGCGAAGGTTACCCGACTGCCCTCAACGATGAAGGTCGGGATGGGCACGTGCCGCAGCAATTGGGGATCGGGAAAGGACATGCAGTGTCACAATAAAGAGGCGAAACGGAAGGATGGTGCGCCCGACGGGATTCGAACCCATGGCCCCCAGATTAGGAATCTGGTGCTCTATCCGGCTGAGCTACGGGCGCGCCGCAGTCTCCTTAGGCATGGGCGCTCGCGCTTGCAATCAGTTGGCTTCACCCGGCGGAACCAGCGGGAACAGCACCGGTGCAATGGTCACGCCTTCCTCCGCCAGTTCCTGCGCTTCCTTGGGCGTTGCCTGTCCGTGGACTTGCTCGGCCTCACGCTCGCCATAGTGGATGGCGCGGGCGGTATCAGCGAACTTATCGCCCACCCAGCGCGAGGTCTTGAGCGCTTCGGCCTGCGCCTCTGCCATGGCGCGGAACAGCGCGGCGGCTTCGGGGGGGAGAGCCGGGGTAGCGTTGGTGACCACCGGTGTAGTGCCCGAGGTTGTAACTGGCGCAGGATCGTTCTGCGGCTGGCTGGTCGGCAAGGCCAGTGCTTGATTGCCCTTGCGGGAG
>JAYVNC010000227.1:0-3946 GCA_043758655.1 Novosphingobium sp. | reverse complement strand
TCGTGGGCGGCCATCGATGGGCTCACCCTATAAATACGACGAACCGAATCCGCGCAAACCGCAAGGATTCTTGACGCGGAGTCACCGGTAGGCGCATTATGCCGCGCGTAACATGCGGGGGTACGGAGTAATGGCAAGCCAGGCGATAGGCGGTGCGCGCAGGCCAAGCGGCGGCAACTGGCGCAGCGCCATGCGTCGCTCGGTGCGCCGCGCGGCTGAAATGGGCGCTGCGGGGCTACTGTTCGCTGCGACGATGTTCCTCGCGCTGGCCTTGGCTTCGTACCACCAGACCGACCCATCGATGTCGACTGCTGCTGGCGGCGACGTGCTCAACTGGATGGGCGCAAGCGGCGCTTGGACCGCCGATCTTGCCCTGATGCTGTTCGGTCCGGTGGCGGTGCTGCTGGTGCCGCTGCTGTTCGTTTCGGGGCGCAAGCTGTGGCGGTTGGCGAGCGACGAGGATGATGCGCCCGCGCCGCATGGCTGGTGGCACGGCTTCTTGATGCTGCTGGCCGCGATGCTGCTGCTGGCGACGGTGCTGGCGCTGCTGCCGGGATCATCGGGTTCATCATTCCCCGCTTCGATTGGCGGGCTTTCGGGGCTGCTCGGGGCGAAATTGCTCCATGCCGGGGCCTCGCTGCTGCCCCTCGGTGCGCGGTCTTGGGTTACACTGGTGGCAGCAATTGTCTGCGCGGGCGGCGGCGCGGTGCTCGCCGGGCGCGTGTTCGCTATTGACTGGGCGGGGCTGTTCACCCTGCCGCGCGGGCTGCTCCGCGCGCCGGGGATGCTCCGCAAAGAAGCGATGCCTCGGCTCAAACGCATCCGCGAAGACAAGCTGCAATCTGACGTTACCGTGCCGATCACCGCGCGCCGCCCGCCAGAAATCTCCGATTCCACCCGCGCCGCGCGCCCGGCACAACTCTCGGGTACGAGCCGTCAGGGTGACCTGTTCGATTCGTGCGAATTGCCGGGGCTTGATCTGCTCGAGGACGTCAAAGCGCAGGCCGCACCGAAGCTCGACAAGCTGGCGCTCGAAAAGAACGCGCGGCTGCTCGAAACCGTGCTCGATGATTTCAACGTCAAGGGTGAAATCACCGCGGTGCGCACCGGGCCGGTGGTGACCATGTATGAACTCGAGCCCGCGCCGGGGATCAAGGCCAGCCGCGTGATGGGCCTTGCCGACGACATCGCGCGCAATATGAGCGCGATTTCGGCTCGGGTTTCCGCCATTCCCGGCCGCACCGTGATGGGCATCGAACTGCCCAATGCCGACCGCCAGATGGTCAGCTTCAAGGAGCTTGTCGCTTGCGAGGCCTTTGCCCGCGCCAAGGGTTTGCTGCCGATCATTCTGGGCAAGGATATCTCCGGCGGGCCTATAGTCGCCGATCTTGCCGCGATGCCGCACTTGCTCGTCGCCGGAACCACCGGGTCAGGCAAATCGGTTGGCCTCAATGCGATCCTGCTATCGCTGCTCTACCGGCTGACGCCGACGCAGTGCAAGATGATCCTGATCGATCCCAAGGTGCTCGAACTGTCGGTCTATGACGACATTCCGCACCTGCTTTCACCCGTGGTGACCGAGCCTGCCAAGGCAGTCCGCGCGCTCAAATGGGCGGTCGAGGAAATGGAGCGGCGTTATCGCCAGATGAGCGAAATTGGCGTTCGCAACCTTTCAGGCTTCAACGAAAAGATCACCAGCGCCATCGCCAAGGGCAAGCCGCTGGGCAAGCGCATCGCCATCGGCTTCGATGCGGAATCGGGCGAGGAAATCTACGAAGACCAGCAATACGATTACAAGGTGCTGCCGCAGATCGTCATCATCGTTGACGAGCTTGCCGATCTGATGATTACCGTCGGCAAGGAAATCGAAGTGCTAATCCAGCGCCTGAGCCAAAAGAGCCGCGCGGCGGGAATCCATCTGATTATGGCCACCCAGCGTCCTTCGGTCGATGTCATCACCGGGGTTATCAAGGCCAACCTGCCGACCCGCATATCCTTCGCCGTCGCCAGCCGGATCGATAGCCGCACGATTCTGGGTGAGCAGGGCGCCGAGCAACTGCTCGGCAAGGGCGATATGCTTTACAAGCCCGCCAGCGACCCGGTTGTCCGCGTCCACGGGCCGTTTGTCTCAGACGATGAAGTGATGCGCGTCGCGGATTACTGGCGCGGGCAAGGCAAGCCGGATTACGTCGATTCGGTCACCGAAGAGCCCGAGGAAGGCGGCTTCGGCTTCGACGATTTCGATTCCGCAAGCGATTCGCCCGACGAGCGCAAATACCGCCAAGTCTGCCAGCTGGTGTTTGAAAGCCAAAAGGCATCGGCCAGCTGGATCCAGCGGCAAATGGGGGTCGGCTATAACACCGCATCAAAATGGGTCGAGCGGATGGAGGCGGACGGATTTGTCGGACCATCAAACCACGTCGGGCGGCGGGACATCTACCGCGATAGTGACGGAAATCCGCTATAGTCGGATGATGATGGGCAGCAAAAAGGGCGCAGGAGATTACTCTCCCGCGCCCTTTTTTATGAACTTCGAACAAATCAGGCGAAGGTTTCCCCCAGTTCACCGCCGAGCGGATCAGAGCCATAATTGTTGTTGCCAACGGTGCCGCGACCGCAGAACCAAACTATCAAGATGATTGTGCCAATCAACGGTATTAGCACAATCCAGTACCACCAGCCCGAACGATTGGTATCATGCAAGCGGCGCACCATTGCAGAAAGATGCGGAAGCACCATCGCAAGCATCGCAAGCAGAGTGATATAGCCATAACCTAGGCTTTGTTCGACGCCCGTGGCCGGATTCATGAATTTAAACGACGTTCCCAGCAAATTGTCCAGAACCGCCCCGGCAGCGTAACAAATGAACACAAACAAGAAGAAAAACCAGTACTCCGAGCGCGAAGCCCGGCCTTGCCATGTCACGAATTTTGACAGGCACGTTTTAATCGATTCACTGAAAGTCATGGCCATATCCCCCTGTTTCGAGTCGAAACGCGCAAGGTTAATCATGCCAATGCTTTGGCGGCAAACTAAAACATCGAACCTTGCAGCGAACTCGTTTCAACCGTAACGGGTTTACCAAAGGAGACTTGCCATGCGTGTCGGCACTGTTCGCGAAATCAAGAACCATGAATACCGCGTTGGCCTAACGCCAGAATCGGCGCGCGAACTGACGATGCACGGGCATGAGGTCTGGGTGGAAAGCGGCGCGGGGCTGGGCATCGGCGCGTCAGACCGCGATTATGAAGCGGCGGGTGCGGTGATCCAGCCAGATGCGAAAACCATTTTTGCGTCGTGCGAAATGGTGGTCAAGGTCAAGGAGCCGCAGGCCGGCGAACGCGCGATGCTGCGTGAAGGCCAGGTGCTCTACACCTACCTCCACCTCGCGCCCGATCCTGAACAGACCGCCGATCTGGTCAAATCGGGCGTAACCGCGATCGCCTATGAAACCGTCACCGGCCCGGGCAATTCGCTGCCGCTGCTCAAGCCGATGAGCCAGGTCGCAGGACGCATGTCGATCCAGGCTGGAGCCACTGCCCTCCAAAAAGCCCACGGCGGGCGCGGAGTTTTGCTCGGCGGAGTGCCGGGGGTTCTGCCGGGCAAGGTACTGGTGATCGGCGGCGGTGTCGTGGGCTTCCACGCGGCGCAGATGGCGGTGGGCATGGGCGCGGATGTTACCATCCTCGATCAAGACCCTGACGTGCTCGAGCGTCTGTCAAACCACTTTGAAAACCGCGCAAAAACCCGCTTCTCCAACCGTTCAACCGTGCAGCAAATGATCTGTGAGGCCGAACTGGTGATCGGCGCAGTGCTGGTCCCCGGTGCCGCCGCGCCCAAGCTGGTGACGCGTGATATGCTCGGCTGCATGAAGCCCGGCGCGGTGCTCGTCGATGTTGCCATCGATCAGGGTGGTTGCTTCGAAACCAGCCACGCCACCACCCAT
>JAYVNC010000226.1:0-3966 GCA_043758655.1 Novosphingobium sp. | reverse complement strand
CCAGCCGGTCCGACACCGCGCGGGCATCGCGTATATCATCGCCCGCGCAGCAGGCGCCCTTGCGGTTGGTCGCCGCGCCGTGATCGTAAAGCTGGAGGGTTATGCCGATCACTTCTGCGCCGCTTGAAGCTGCCAAGGCTGCGACAACCGACGAATCGACTCCGCCCGACATAGCGACAACCACGCGGGAACCCTTAAGCGAATCGCCCGCGCCGCCGCCAAGCTGGAACAGCGCGGGCAGGTCATAGGTTAGTGCATGGGTCAGGCCATCAGACATTGCGCGCCCATACACGGGAGCGGCCAAGCGCACAATTCGCGCGAATTGCGCCTTTTGACGCCGCGATTCAGACAGGTCGCAACGGATTGAATTTGTTAACCATGGTCAACAACGCGTAAATCCGTCCTTTACCTCGCCTTGACCAAGCCATGCCTATAGTCGCGGCATGGATTTGACATTTGACCATTCTGCCATGCGCGAACTGGCTGGCTATTCGCCAGTCCAGAGCGACGTTTTGGCCACACCCGACTGGTTCGGGCTTAAGGCACGCTTTATGGCTGCCCATGCGCTGCGCCGTGAAATCGAATCGCAAGGCGCAGCCGCTACGGCGGGCGGTAGCTTTACCAGTGAAACCGCCCATGTGCTCGCGTCTTGGCGTGAAACCTCACGAGGCGTTAACCCTATTGCTTCAGCCAATTGCAAACCCCCGCATGCCAGTGAGACAAACATCGCCGATCACACCTATCCGGCGAGTGAGGAATGACATGATCGAGAACCAGGACATCCGGCCATCAATGGTCATTGGCCCGCTAGGCGAGCCGCTAACCGTCGCGTCGCTTCCCGCGCCCGGCACAACCCGCTGGGTGGTGCGCCGCAAGGCCGAAGTTGTGGCGGCGGTCAATGGCGGACTGCTGACCATCGACGAGGTTTGCGAACGATACGGGCTCACGCTTGAGGAATTCGCCGGCTGGCAACGCGCGGTCGACCGTTCGGGAATGCAAGGCCTCAGGGTAACGCGCATCCAGCACTACCGCGAATTGTACGAGCGCCAGCTAAAATACTAAGTAATTACCCGTGAATGTGGCTGAGAGCCGGGAGCTGAAAGGTTCCCGGCTCTTAGTTTTTTGGCACTCTCTAGTGGAAATGCTAATACAATTTGTCGCAAGTCGGCGCATTGCCACGCCGTTGGTCGAAGTCTATGCGGTTGCCGTAGAAATCAGATTGTCTGAGGTGTTGCCTCAGGTGACATAGTCTTATAATACAGCAGTGACTGATCCAGGGACAGTCTAGCAAGGCAGCGGCCATAATGAATTACGAATCGAAGATCGATTCCATGCGAAACAATGCAGAACCTTACGCCAACCCGCTTGATGCGGCGGGCGATGAGGATCGTTCGGCGCGCCGCAAGATTATTTGGGCATTTGTCGCGATTGCCGTGCTGGTCATCGCCATCTGGTTCCTGTCGCATCGCGGCAAGGGCGCTGCGGTGGTTGACGCTGCGGGGCAGGCGCCGTTTGTATCGGTGCTGTCACCGGGAACGACCACGGTGCAGGGGCTGATCAATGCCAATGGCTCGCTCGCCGCACGGCGCGAAATGCCGGTCGGCGCAGTGGGTGAAGGTGGGCAGGTCCGATCAGTGCTGGTTGAGGCGGGTGAATGGGTTCACGCAGGCCAAGTGCTCGCGGTGATTGACCGTTCGGTGCAGGTTCAGCAGCAAGCAGCGCAATCGGCTCAGGTGAATGTTTCGCAGGCCGATGCGCGGCTGGCGCAGGAAAATCTTGATCGCGCGCTCAAACTGGTGGCGCGCGGGTTCATCTCAAAGGCCGACGTTGATCGGCTGACCGCGACGCGCGATGCGGCGGCGGCTCGGGTCAACGTGGCGCGGGCGCAGGCGGGGCAGATCGGCGCACAGGTCGCGCGGCTCAACATTGTCGCACCGGCGGACGGACTGCTGCTCGAACGCAAGGTTGATCCGGGGCAAGTCGTCAGCCCGGGCAGCGGAGTTTTGTTCCGCATCGCCAAGGGCGGCGAAATGGAAATGCTGGCAAAGCTGGGTGAGGTAGACCTCGCGCAGGTTAGCCGCGGGGTGAATGCTGAGGTGACGCCGGTGGGTTCGGTGACGAAATATACCGGGCAGGTCTGGCAGATATCGCCCGTGATTGATCCGCAAACCCGGCAGGGCACTGTGCGCATTGCCATCGCCTATGCCCCGGCGCTGCGCCCCGGTGGCTTTGCCAGTGCGGTGATTAAATCGGGAACGATCGTTGCGCCGATGCTTCCCGATTCAGCAATCCTGTCGGATGCCAAGGGCAGCTATGTTTATGTTATCGGCAAGAACAACAAGGCGACGCGGCGTGACATCAAGACCGGCCTTGTTACCGATCGCGGTATCGCGGTGGTTGGCGGGCTTTCGGGCAGCGAACGGGTTGTTCTGCGCGCAGGCAACTTCCTCAATCCGGGTGAAACGATCAATCCGGTGCAGGTAAAGAATTAGGCGATGATGGTCAGGACGGCGTCATGAACTTTCGCAATATCTCGGCCTGGTCCATCCGCAACCCGGTGGTGCCGATCATGGCCTTTATCGGCCTGCTGCTGCTCGGCATGGTTTCATTTAACCAGATGAAAATCAGCAATATGCCGGATATTGAATTTCCGGCTGTGGTGATTGCTATCGGCCAGCCCGGCGCTGCTCCGACCGAGATTGAGACCCAGATTACCCAGAAGATTGAGGCGGCGGTGCGCACGATCAACGGGGTCGATACGATTAGCTCGAGCGCGTCCGAAGGCAGCAGCCAGACGACGGTGATGTTTCAGGTTGGGACCGACATTAACGAGGCGGTCGCCGAGGTGAAGAACGCGGTCGATCAGGCGCGCGGCGAACTTCCCGATGGCATCCTTGAGCCGCAGATTATTAAGATCAAAGGCGGCGGCGATGTCGCGGCCTATGGCGTCACCGCCGATGATATGACCATCGAGCAGCTGTCTTGGTTCATTGATGACACCGTAACCAAGCGCCTGCTGTCCGTCGAAGGTATGGCCTCGGTTGATCGCGGCGGCGGGGTCAACCGCGAAATCCGCGTGACGCTCGATCCTGCCCGGATGCAGTCGCTGGGCGTTACTGCCGCGCAGGTTAACACCGTGTTGCGCCAGCTCAATACCAATGCCGCAGGCGGCAAGGCTGAAATAGCCGGTTCGCGCCAATCAGTGCGGGTGCTCGGCAATGCCAAAAATGCTTACGAACTCTCGCAGACCGATATTCCGCTGGGCGGCGGGCGCACGGTTAAACTTGCTGACTTTTCCACCGTGGCCGACAGCTTTTCTGAAGTGAACGCGATCGGCAAGATCAACGGCAAATCGTCGGTAACGTTTTCGATGAACCGTTCGCGCGGTGCCTCAGACGTTTCGGTTTATGATGGCGCCGTGATCGAACTGGCCAAGCTGACGAAACAGCACCCCGGGGTTCACTTCACCCGCATTTACTCGTCGGTCGATTATACCAAAAAGCAGTATGAAAGCTCTCTGTCGTCAATCGTTGAGGGCGCCATCCTTGCGGTGATGGTGGTGTTTTTCTTCCTGCGCGATTGGCGCGCGACGGTGATTTCGGCCATCGCCATTCCGCTTTCGGCAATCCCTACCTTCTATTTCCTACAGAGCTGGTTCGGATTTACCCTGAACAGTCTGTCACTGCTCGCGCTGGGGCTGGTCGCAGGTGTGCTGGTTGACGATGCCATTGTCGAGATTGAGAATATCGTCAGACACATGCGCATGGGCAAAACTGCCTATCAGGCATCAATCGACGCGGCCGACGAAATTGGCCTTGCGGTGGTGGCGACCACGCTTTCGATTGTTGCGGTGTTCTTGCCGGTCGGCCTGATGGGCGGAATTCCTGGGCAGTTCTTCAAAAGCTTCGGGCTGACGGTGGTCGTCTCGGTGCTGCTCAGCCTTGCGGTTGCGCGGATGATCACGCC
>JAYVNC010000225.1:0-12080 GCA_043758655.1 Novosphingobium sp. | reverse complement strand
TCCCGCGCCTGCTCAGGATCAACATCGTATTCGATCTCTATGCAGACCGGGCCGGATCGCAAATTGACGTCTAACGCCACGCTCACATCATTTCCGAGCCCGATAGTGCCTTGCCCTTCCGCGTCCGCCGTTGGCAGCGGCGCTATTAGGCCGATCAAGGTGGTAGCGGCAACCGCAGCGCCGGCTGTGACGAAAGTAACCTGAAGCCCATAACGGGCGGTGTACAGGCCCCACAGACCTGCGCCAATTGCGATGCCGCCGGTCAGCGCAGACGAATAAAGCGACAGCGCGCGCGCCGTCACCCAGCGCGGTGCGGTCAACTGCACGCCCACGTTGAGCATCGAATAGGCGAGGATGCTGCAAGCGCCGGTTATAAGCATCGAAAACAGGACCACAGGCAACGAATGGCTGACGCCGATCACCGCCATGAACACGCCGGTTGGAACGGAAAACAGCCGCACGGCCCGCTCCATCCCCAATTTTTCACGCAAATAGGTTATTTGCAATGCGCCGATCACCGCGCCAATTCCCGTAGCTCCGAGCAGTAGACCATAGGTTTGCGCGGTGCCGTGAAGCTGATCTTTGGCAATCAGCGGTGCCAGCGCGCTGAGAGGGGCGATGCAGAAACCGAACAGAAATGTCCTGATCAAAACGCCGCGAATTTGCGGCGAATGGAACGCATAGCGCGCACCCGCAACGATCGCCCGGTCAATGCGTTCAGGCCCGAGCCGCGATGGCACATGGCGGCGGCTCCAGAAAAAGAATGCCAGCCACAGGGGCAAATAGCCGACAGCGTTGATCGCAAAGGCAGCCTGCGCGCGCCAGGTAAGCACAATAATTCCGCCAAGCGCCGGGCCAAAACTGCGCGCAACGTTGTAGCTGACCGTGCCAAGCGCGACGGCGCCGGGCAGGTGCTCGGCCGATACTTGTTCGCCGATCGAGGCCTGCCACGATGGTGCATAAAGCGCCACGCCCGCGCCGATCAGCACGCAGAAACCGAGCAGCATCCACGGCGTAGTATATCCGGCATAGGCCAGAAGGCTAAGGGCCAGTCCGCTCAGCGCGGCGAACCCCAGCCCCGTGAGTGCAATACGGCGGCGGTCAAACATATCCGCCAGCGCGCCGGCTGGCACCGCGACCAGCATCAATGGCAGCATCAGCGCCGATTGCACCAAGGCTACCATACCCGGTGAGCTTGTAAGCCGCGTCATTTCCCATGCCGCGCCGACCCCAAGGATCAGCTGGCCGAAATTCGAAAACAGGCTGGAGAACCAAATCCGGCGGAATGTCACCTCGCGCAGCGCGGCAAAAGTTCCGCTTTTTTTGGTTGTGGCCGGTTGTTCGGCAGACGTCACGCTATTCTCCTGATTAGATTTGTCGCTGCCCGACTAGCCGAAACCACGCAAGGGCCTTGATGCAGATCGCTGTCATGATTCTGACACATGGGCCGCCTAGCATAAGATGACGTCAATGCCATTTCTGCAGCAAATACTGCGCCTATTTGAGTGGGCTATCTTACTGTAACTGGGTAATATAAGGCTGATAAGGCTACCAACTTTTGGGGAGATAAGCCCATTACAGACGATCTTGGCGCTACCGATCCTGTCACAGCTAATTGCATCAACAGCGAGCCCGGCGCGCGCGATATTGGGGTGCGGCTGGCCATCGTTTCGCGGATGATGCGACAGCACTTTGATTGCCGGGTGAGCGATATTGGCGTCACCCGCTCGCAATGGACGATGTTCCTCCTCGTCGCGCGCAAGCCCGGTGCGACTCAGCGCGAGATTGCCAAGGCGCTCGATATGTCGGAAGCATCTGCGGGCCGGTTGATTGACCGGATGTGCGCCGATGGCCTGCTGATACGCAAACCGCGCGACAATGATCGCCGGGCGCACGCAGTATGCCTTACCGATCAGGCCCAGCCGCTTCTCAGTCAGATTGGCGACATCGCCCGCGCTAGCGAGATCCGCATATTCAAGAGCTTTTCGGAGGATGAACTGCTCGAATTCGGCCGCCTGCTCGACAAACTTTATACCAGCTTAGGCGGCGGCAAAACTTTCGGCAGCTGAGCAGCGCCTTAGCAGCTGGTCGTCAAGACAAGCCACTTGCACAATTCAACCGCCGATTAGCAGACTTTACGGGTCAGGTTTGACTGCATCTTGCGCATCGTTTCGGCAAGATTGTCGCGCTGGTCTGGCGCAACCCCATCAAGCGCAGCCTCAAGCATTTCTTCAGCAAGCGGACGCAATTGCTGGAGCAGTTCCTGCGCCTTGGCAGACAGGAAAAGCCTCCAAGCGCGGCGATCAGCGGGATCGGGACGGCGCTCGACAAGTTGCGCGTCCTGCAGGCGATCCACCATGCGGCCCAGTGTGATCGGTTCAACTTCAAGGAGCTCAGCCAGCCCGCCCTGATTGATACCCTCGTTCGTGCGGAGCAGCACCAATACCTGCCATTGCGGCCGGGTGACCCCGATCGAACGCGCCTTTTCGTCAAAAGCGCGGCGCATCAAGCGCGAAACTTGCGCCATGAGGGTGGCAATGTTCTCAGTCATGGCCCGGCATTAGTAGCAATGCTGACTATATTCCAGCATCATTATGCAGTGTGCTATGATGGGGGGTGGCGGCCGTCGGGTGCGATAGGTATCGTCACTCGAAGCCATCACCCGCGCTATTGGCGACGCCAAAATCGAGCGCTTACCGAAGACCGCGCGCAAACTGTCCGGTCCTAACCTCCGCGGGTCACCGGGATCAGTGCGCCGGTAATCGCCCGCGCTGCGGGTGAGGCAAGGAACAGGATCACATCGGCAATCGCCGCGGGCTGAACCCAGGTCGAGAAATCTTCACCCGGCATATCGGCGCGGTTAGTCGGGGTGTCGATAATACTGGGGAGCACGGCGTTGACCGTGACCCCCTGCCCCGCCAGCTCCTCTGCCAGCGCTTCGGTCAGCCGGTGAACGCCTGATTTTGACGCGGCATAGGCGCCCATGCCCATGCCGGCCTTCACCGCAGCACCGGCACCGATGCTGATGATGCGGCCTTCGCCTGATTTGGTTAGCGCAGGCAAGGCCAGCTTGCTGATCGTCGCGTTGCTGATTAAGTTCATCGACTGCATCCGCGCCCAAGCATCAATTGAGCCGCCTTCGAGCGTTTCCCAAGTGAAGCCGCCCGCGACATTAACCAGCACATCAATCCCGCCGTGCGCCGCGATAACCTGATCGAGCGCAGCCTGAGTTGCGGTGACGTCAGTGAGATCGACCCCGGCGAGATCAAGCGCCCCTTTAACCGGGCTGTGTGGCGAACCGGCAAAGTCTACCCGTGCAACCCTATTGCCAGCAGCGGCAAAAGCTTCCGAAACCGCGTGGCCAAGAACACCAAAGCCACCCGTGACAATAACCGAACGCACCATATTACAATCCCCTATCAACCGAGCGCGGAGACTTCCGCCAGAACCTCAGCAGCATGTTCCTTCCGGCAAATTAACAGGTCGGGCATGTAAACGTCTTGCCTGTTATAGACCAGCGGGCTGCCATCAATGCGCGAACAATGCAGCCCATAGGCGAGCGCTACTGCAACTGGCGCGCAGCTATCCCATTCATATTGTCCGCCTGAATGGAGGTAAATGTCGGCCTGCCCCAGGACAATCGCCATCGCCTTGGCCCCGGCTGACCCCATCGGCACCAGTTCGGCTCCCAACTTAGCAGCAACCTCCGTCGCCTCTCGCGCAGGCCGAGTGCGGCTGACCACCATGCGCAGCACTTCAGGCGCGGGCGGGACTACACCGGGCTGATCAGTGCGCAGGACTTTGCCCAGTCCCGGCAAGCCCACCGCGCCCATCACCGGCGCCCCATCCACCGCAAGGCCAACGTGCACCGCCCAATCGGCGCGCGCCTCACCATATTCGCGCGTGCCGTCGACCGGATCGACGATCCACACCCGCGATTTGGTCAGCCGCTCGGCGCTGTCCTTTTCCTCTTCGGACAATAGCCCGTCATCGGGGCGCTGTTCCCGCAGGGCATGGACAAGGAACTGGTTGGCGGTCTGGTCCCCCGCCTTGCCCAGCGCCTTGGGTGAGAACATACCGCTTGTCCGCACCGTTATCAGCAGTTGCCCAGCAACCTCGGCAAGGTGCGCGGCGAGTTCTACGTCGGTCATGCTCATCGCATCCTCCTTACTTTAATGGCATCAGCTGGCGTATGATGTGCAAGGCAGCTTCATACGGGGTCATCTCAACCGTGTTGACCCTGATTTCCGGGTTGATCGGCGGCTCATAAGGGCTGTCAATCCCGGTGAAGTTCTTGAGCTGTCCGGCGCGCGCCTTCTTGTAAAGCCCCTTCACATCGCGCGCTTCGGCGACTTCCAGCGGCGTATCAACGAAGATTTCGATGAAATCACCCTCAGGCAGCAAGCCGCGCACCATTTCACGTTCGGCACGGAATGGCGAAATGAAGGCCGTGAGAACGATCAGACCGGCATCAACCATCAGCTTCGCCACCTCGCCCACGCGGCGGATATTTTCGATGCGATCCGCCTCGGTAAAGCCCAAATCCTTGTTGAGCCCGTGGCGCACGTTGTCACCATCGAGAAGGAATGTGTGGCGATTCATGACGTTAAGGCTTTTCTCAACCTCATTGGCGATGGTCGATTTGCCCGATCCCGAAAGCCCGGTGAACCATAGCACCTTTGGCGTCTGGTTCTTGAGACGCGCATGTTCGACGCGGTCAATGTCAGTTGCCTGCCAATGGACGTTTTGGGCACGACGCAGGCTGAACTGGAGCATCCCTGCCGCCACAGTGGCATTGGTGATTTTGTCGATCAGTATAAACCCGCCGAGCGTGCGGTTTTCAGCATAGGGTTCGAACACGATCGGCTTGTCGGTGGCGAGCTGGGCGACGCCAATCGCGTTCAATTCCAGCGTCTTGACCGCGACGTGTTCCCCAGATTCGCCGACCATGTTGACGTTTACAGCGTGCTTGGGCTGCTGCACGGTGGCGGAAACCATCTGCGTGCCGATCTTCAACCAATAGGCGCGGCCAACGTGCATCGGTTCGTCATTGAGCCAGACGATGGTCGCTTCAAACTGATCGGCGACCTGCGGCGGGGTATCAGCGATTGAAATCACATCACCGCGCGAGCAATCGATTTCATCGGCAAAGCATACCGTCACCGATTGTCCTGCCACGGCTAAATCGAGTTCGCCATCCATGGTCACGACTTTGGTCACGGTAGACGTTTTGCCCGAAGGCAGCACCCGGATCGCATCGCCCGGCTTGACCGAACCCGTGGCGATCAGCCCTGAAAATCCGCGGAAATCGAGGTTCGGGCGGTTAACCCATTGCACCGGCATGCGGAACGGCTTGGCCTGATCTTCGGACGTGAGAACCTCAACATTTTCAAGGTGCTTGACCAAATTCGGACCCGTGTACCAAGGCGTGTTGTCCGATGCGCCAATGATGTTGTCGCCCTTGAAGCCCGAAATCGGCATCGCGGTGAAGCTCTCAATCCCGATGGATTTAGCGAACTCAGTGTAGTCGGCGACGATCTTGTCAAACACCTCTTGGCTGTAATCGACCAGATCCATTTTGTTCACCGCAAGCACGATGTTCTTGATGCCGATCAGATGGCACAGGTACGAATGCCGCCGCGTTTGCACCAGCACACCCTTGCGCGCGTCAATCAGGATACAGGCCAGATCGGCGGTCGAAGCGCCAGTAATCATGTTGCGGGTATATTGCTCATGCCCCGGACAATCAGCGACGATGAACTTGCGCTTTTCGGTATTGAAAAAGCGGTAAGCAACATCGATGGTGATGCCCTGCTCGCGTTCCGCCGCGAGGCCATCGACCAGCAATGCGAAGTCAATTTTCTGCCCCTGCGTGCCGACCTTCTTGGAATCCGCTGTCAGCGCATCAAGCTGATCCTCGAAGATCATCTTGCTGTCATAAAGCAACCTTCCGATCAGCGTCGACTTGCCGTCATCCACCGAACCGCAGGTGATGAAACGCAGCATGGTCTTGTGCTCGTGGTGCTCAAGATAGGCGTCAATATCATCGGCGATGAGGCTCTCGGTGACGTAAACCGGATCGGTGTGGTTATCCGACATCAGAAGTACCCCTGCTGCTTTTTGACTTCCATGCCGGCACCGCCCGCATCCTTGTCGATCGCCCGCCCCTGCCGCTCAGACGTGGTGGTGAGCAGCGTTTCTTGAATGACTTCAGGGAGCGTCTTGGCGGTGCTCTCCACCGCGCCGGTGAGCGGATAGCAGCCTAGCGTGCGGAATCGAACCGATCGCATCACTGGCACCTCGCCGGGCTTCAGCGGGAAACGGTCATCATCGACCATAATCAGCATGCCGTCGCGCTCCACCGTCGGGCGCATGTCAGCAAAATAAAGCGGCACGATGGGAATATCGTTGAGGTGGATGTACTGCCACACGTCAAGCTCGGTCCAGTTAGAGATCGGGAAAACGCGGATCGATTCGCCCTTGTTCTTGCGGGCGTTGTAAAGGTTCCACAATTCGGGGCGCTGGTTCTTCGGATCCCATCCGTGGCTGGCGGTGCGGAACGAGAAGATGCGCTCCTTGGCGCGGCTCTTTTCCTCATCGCGCCGGGCCCCGCCGAATGCGACATCGAAGCCATATTTATCGAGCGCCTGTTTGAGCCCCTCGGTCTTCCACATGTCAGTGTGCAGCGCGCCGTGATCGAACGGGTTAATCCCACGCTCTGCGGCTTCGGGGTTTTGATAGACGATTAGTTCCATTCCCGAAAGCTCAGCCATTTTTGCGCGCAGTTTGTACATCTCCTGAAACTTCCAGGTGGTGTCGACATGCAGCAGCGCAAACGGCGGCGGTGAGGGATAGAATGCCTTGCGCGCAAGGTGCAGCATCACGGCAGAATCCTTTCCCACCGAATACATCATCACCGGGTTTTCCGCCTCAGCGACAACCTCTCGCATGATGTGAATCGCCTCGGCCTCAAGCCGTTGTAGGTGCGTTAGGGTCTGCCGGGAGACGCTGCTCATCAATCCACTCCATTTATTCTTATGCGCCCCAATGCACCGAGGGGGTTGACGCCAATACTCCCATATGGGAGCAAAGTGCATGGCCGTTACTCCTACTGATGAAACCAACCTACTGTTGCCCCTTTTTGAGGGCATTTTCGAAACGCCGGTGTGGGAGACTTTCCTTCGTCGTTTGTTGCGGCGAACGGGTGCCCAGCGCATTCGCATGACGGTGCGCAACAGCGCAGTCCCGGGGCAGCCAGCCTTGCGTCGGCGGGTAACATCTGATCGTTTAGGCGCAGGTGAAGACCCCGGAGAGCCCGGTCCGCTCAACGCCTCAGCCTATGCTGCGCTGCGCCCTAACCGCGTTTATTCGCTTGATGAATTGCGTGATTTTGACAGCGCCGCCGCGCGTGAGGCACAGGACATCGTTCTGAAAAATGCAGCCATTGGTGATGCCCGGCTGATACGGGTGGCGGGGCGCGGAGATTTAGATGCTTGGCTGGTCCTTCTGCACGAACGCGAAGCTTTCAGCGCGGCGGACAGCGCGCTGCTGACATCGCTGGCCCCAGCAATCGCCGCCGCGCTCACCCTGTTCGCCAGCATCGGAGAAATGCGGCTGCGCACCGAGGCGGCGGAAGAGAGCCTTGCGATGATGGGGATTGGGCAGGCCGTACTCGATGTGGAAGGACGTGTGCTGGTCGCCGATTCGTTGGCGCAGCAAATGCTTCCCCTGCCCCTCGCCTCGTCGCGCCCGCCGGGTGCCAGCTTAGCCGCTGTTGCTCAGGCTTGCGGCGATCTTGCCAGCGCAATCCCAAAAACGCGCCGCGTGGTGCGCCACGATGAGGGTGGTGGACGCGATCTACTTTTGCGTCCCGTCAGCCGCAATGCCGATGCCCCGCCGCATCCCGCCGCCGCCGTGGCCACCTTCCGCACGGATCAGCGCGAGGATTCAGCGCGCGGGGCGCTGGTCATCGCTAGAACCCTCGGCCTGTCGCCACGAGAAGCCGCGCTGGCAGAAGCACTCAGCCGGGGCGTGCCGCTGATCGAGGCAGGAAAGACCCTGTCGCTCACTGCTGAAACCACGCGCAATTACAGCAAGCGGATTTATGCCAAGACCGGCACAAAAGGTCAGGCCGACCTTGTCCGGCTTGTGCTTACCGGTCTTGCGCCTTTGGCCTAACAACGTCTCAGGGTGATGGCGAAGGTCCATACGCTGCTGGGCCGAATTTCATCGCGGTTGTCAATGCGCCCACACGGCACTAGCCTTACGGCTTCTGATAACGGAGTGCAGCCATGTCACTTTTCCGCAATGTTTCCAGCGCCCTGAGCATTCTCGCTTTGAGCGCCGCGCCGCTCGCGGCAAAACCACCTGCCAGCGCGGCAGCGAGCGCGCCGATTTTCACCGCCGATGGCCACGATGCGGGCTATGCGGTTATCACCGTTCTACGGGACACGGCAGTGCTGCGGATATCGCTCACGGGCCTGACGCCGGGCGAGCATGGCATTCATTTCCACACCATCGGCAGTTGCAAGAGCGGTGGCTTTTCCGGCGCGGGCGGACATCTTAATCCAGCGGGCAAGATGCACGGCACGAAGAACCCTGCTGGCAGCCATTTGGGTGACCTGCCCAATATTGTCGCCGATGCAAGCGGCATTACTGTGACCCAAATTCCGCTCGGCGGATCGGCGAAGAAGCTCCTCGCTGCTATCTTTGATGCCGATGGCACGGCGCTCGTCGTGCATGCCGCGCCCGATGATTATCTCACCGACCCCAGCGGCAACAGTGGTGCACGGTTAGCTTGCGGCGTGTTCAAAGCGAACTGAGCGGTAGGAAGACACGTCGAACAATCCGCGCTTTCAGTGGAAATCTGCCGAAAATGCGGGTGACAAGGGCGCTAACTTGCCGCATTGTCCTGCCGCTGCGTGTGATTTGACACAATCAGGGGGATACTATGGCTAAGCTTTTCGGAAATCTGCATCTGGTGCTCGTGGTCGGGCTGATCTTGGCGATTGGTGTGATGGTCGCTTACAATCCGACTGTCGAAGTCACCGGTTATGGGGTTACCCTGTGGCTTCACGTATTTTTCGGGATCCTGTGGATCGGTTTGCTGTATTACCTCAACTTCGTTCAGGTGCCGACCATGCCGACCGTTCCGGCAGAGCTCAAAAAGGGTGTCACCGGCTACATCGCCCCTAAGGTGTTCTTCTTTTTCCGTTATGCGGCGTTGCTAACCGTAATTACCGGGCTGATGGTGGCCTATCTAGGTGGATATGCCCATCAAGCAATGACTTTCACCGGCACGGGAAAGGTCAATCTGATCGGGTTGGGTATGTGGATCGCGATCATCATGGCGTCCTGTGTCTGGTTCGTGATCTGGCCCGCCCAACAAAAGATTCTAGGTCTAGTTGAAGCCACGGATGAGGCCAAGGCCAAGGCGGCGCCGATTGCACTGGCCGCCAGCCGCACCAATCTGATGCTGTCACTGCCGATGCTGTACTGCATGGCGGCGTCGAACTTTACCTGAGTTCAGGCTATACTTTCAAACAGGGCGCGACATCCACGGGTGCCGCGCCCTTTTTTGTTGTGTGGCGAGTAATGAGGAGGTTTTTGAACAACAAAACTACCTCGTCATGCTAAACTCGTTTGTTCAGGATGACGAGAACAGGGAAGCGATATTGCTGCCAAGAAGTGCGGTCCTAAGAAACACCTCAAATCTCCACCTGGCTCCCCAGCTCAACCACGCGGTTCGTCGGCAGGCGGAAGAATTCCATCGCACTTGCCGCGTTGCGCAACATCCAGGCGAATAGCTTCTCGCGCCAGATCGCCATGCCCGGCTTCGATGAAGCGATCAGCGTCTGGCGCGAGAGGAAGAAGCTGGTCTTGAGCATCTCAAACGGTTCGCCGCAGACGGTGACTTGCTTGAGCGCGGCCGGAACGTCGGTCTCCTCAAGGAAGCCATAGCGCAGCGTGAGCCGGTAGACACCCTCACCAAATTTTTTCGACGTCGCGCGCTCAGCCGGATCGACATAGGGAACGTCCTGAATTGCCACCGTCAGCACGATCACGCGTTCATGCAGAACCTTATTGTGCTTGATATTGTGGAGCAGCGCCGATGGCACCCCGCTCGCTGCCGAGGCCATGAAAACTGCCGTTCCGGGAACGCGCTGTGCGCTCGAATGCGCGCTTTTGGCGAACACCTCGAACGGGATGGTGCCTTCGGCCATGTTCTGGCGCATCAGCGTGCGGCCCTTTGACCACGTCGTCAGCAAAGTGAAGATCACTAGACCCATGGCTAGCGGCACCCAGCCGCCATCGGGTATCTTGGTAATGTTGGCGGCGAGATAGGCAGTATCGAGCACGAAGAACAACGCGAGCAACGGTATTGCAGCCCACGGTTTCCACTTCCAGATGGTGAACAGCATCACCGCCAGCAGGAAGTTGTCGATCAGCATCGCCCCGGTCACCGCGATGCCATAGGCGGCGGTCAAATTGCTCGAGCGTTCAAACACCAGAACCAGCACGATCACCGCGATCATCAGCGCCCAGTTGATCGCCGGGATATAGATCTGCCCCGCATTGACGCTGGTATATTTGATCGAAAGCCGCGGCATAAAGCCCAGTTGGATCGCCTGCTGGGTAACCGAAAAAGCCCCGGTAATAACCGCCTGACTGGCGATAACCGCAGCGGCGCTGGCGATAAACAGCAGCGGCCACTGGAACCAATCGGGTGCGAGCAGATAAAATGGGCTTGCCAGCCCTGCCGCGCCGGTGCGCATCAGCAGCGATGCTTGGCCAAGGTAATTGAGCACCAGTGCAGGCAGCACAAAGAACAGCCACGAAACCCGGATCGGTGGCCGCCCGAAGTGGCCCATATCGGCATAGAGCGCCTCTGCACCTGTAACCGCCAACACGGCTGAGCCCATCGCCAGAAACCCGCGCAGGGGATCACTGATAAACAATTGCGCCGCATGGTGCGGGCTGAGCGCCGTGATGACTTCCGGATAGGCGGAGATGCTGATCGCGCCCAGAATCGAAATCACCGCAAAATAAAGCAGCATCACCGGGCCGAAAAACGCCGCAACCTTGGCCGTACCTCTGGACTGGATAAAGAACAGGCAAAGCAAAATCGCCACCACCATTGGCACCACGGCCTTGGCCAGGCCTGGCTCATACACCGCAAGGCCTTCAATCGCGCCGAGCACCGAAACCGCAGGCGTAATCATGCTGTCACCATAGAACAGCGCAGTGGCGAACACCCCGAGCAATGCGATGCCGGTGGACCATCGCCTTCCGCTGGAATGCTGATTAATCAGCGCCAGCAAGGCGAGGCTTCCGCCCTCCCCTTTGTTATCCGCGCGCATGATGACGCTGACATATTTCAGCGTCACGATAATCATCATCGACCAGAACATCAGGCTGACGATGCCATAAATATGCAGCATATCGAGCGGCAGCCGGTGATGCCCGGCGAAGGTATCGCGCATGGCATAAAGCGGGCTGGTACCGATATCTCCGAACACCACGCCAATCGCGCCAACCGCCATTTTTACCAAGCCAGATTGATGTGTGGCGCCGGGGTGTGAGGCGGGCGCTTCGGTGCCTGAAGCGGCAGACGGCGCGCCGGGATTCGATTGGCTCATTGTTACCCCTGCTACCCGAAGCTCGGCGATTTCGCCGCTGGCTTAAACCTGCGTTAGCAAGAGCTGAGGCTTGCCGCAATGCAATGAATTAGCGTCTAATTTCGGGGTGTTAGGCTGTTTTGTTGGGCGATGAAGGCGTCGAGTTCGGCCAACCTGCCACTGAGATCACCCCGCCAAGGGGCATTGGCCGGGCTGCGCGCGAGCAGCGCCACCCAGATTGACCGCCCTTCTGCCACCCGCCCAGACTGCGCAAGTGCCAGCCCAAGGAAGAACGGCGGGCCGGGATTCGCCGGATCAGCAGCGCCTGCGCGGTTGAAAGCATAGAGCGCGGCGGGCGATAGATTGCCTTCGGAATGCTGCACCAGCGCATTGGCCATCGCCAGCCACGCCTGCGCATTGCCGGGATTTTTGGCTACCACCCCGCGCAGCATTTCGGCCGCA
>JAYVNC010000224.1:0-4015 GCA_043758655.1 Novosphingobium sp. | reverse complement strand
ACGCGATGATCGGCTGGATCGCGCCATTCCTGCTGTGTGTACTGCGATTTGGTCAGGGCTTTGGCCTTGGCGGGGAATGGGGCGGGGCGGCGCTGTTGGCGGTTGAGAACGCGCCAAAGGGTTGGGAAGCGCGGTTTGGCGCTGCGCCGCAATTGGGCGCGCCGGTAGGGTTTCTTGCTGCAAATGGTCTGTTCCTGCTGCTCGGGCTCGGGTTAACCGATACTCAATTTACCGCTTGGGGATGGCGCGTGCCATTTCTTGCATCTGCGCTGCTTGTCGGCATCGGTCTGTGGGTGCGGCTGCGAATTTCGGAGACGCCAGCTTTCCGTGCCTCGCTTAAGAAGGCTCCGCCGCCAGCGGTTCCGATTGCGCGGCTGCTGTCAAACCACGGCGGTGCGGTCATCGCCGGAACCGCTGGGGTGGTGGCCTGCTTTGCACTGTTTTACCTGTCGACCGCCTATGCGCTGTCTATCGGCACCAAGACGCTGGGCTATTCGCGCGCGCAATTCCTGACCATACAGCTTGGTGCCAATTTCTTCCTCGCGCTCGGCATCATCTTCGCGGCAATTCGCGCTGATCGCACCTCACCCAGGCAGGTTCTGGCAACTGGGGCGATGGCAACCATGGCGCTGGGCCTGTTATTCGGTTCGGGCCTTGCTAGTGGGTCGCCTTTGCTAGTGTTCCTGACGCTGGCGTCGGCTCTGGTCATCATGGGCACCGTTTATGGGCCTTTGGGAAGCTGGCTGCCGACGCTGTTCCCAGTTCGCGTGCGCTACAGCGGCATATCGCTGGCGTTCAACACCGGCGGAATTCTGGGAGGTGCGGTGACGCCGCTCCTAGCGCAACGAATGGCGGCGCAGGGACAGGCGCTGCACGTCGGTTGGCTGCTCAGCGCAGCGGGGCTGGTTACGCTGGTGGGGGTTCTGCTGGCGCGGCCAGCCGCAGAAGCGTGATACGTGCCTTGCCGACCTTACGGTCAGCCGCCACTTCAAACCCGCGCACGTCTGGCGTTTCGTTGATGCTGGTTTCAAGGCTCACCCAAGTGGCCTCATTGATCCAGCCCAGCCGCGCAAGCTTATCAATCGCCACTTCGCCCGCACCGCTACCATAGGGCGGATCGAGGAACACCAGATCAAACGCGCCCTTGGCGATGCCGAGCGCCATTGCCGAACTTGCCCGCACGTCTGACCTATCCTGCGCATCAAGGCTGGAAACATTGGCGCGGAGTGATTTGATCGCGGTCTGATCCGAATCGACGAACAGGCAGCATGCCGCCCCGCGCGACAAGGCTTCAAGCCCCAGCGCGCCTGACCCCGCAAACAGATCAGCGATCTTCAGGCCTTCGAAGGTGCCAAGGCGGCTGACCAGCATCGAAAACAGCGTCTCACGCGTGCGGTCCGCCGTGGGGCGGGTGGCGTCACCCGTAGGCACCGCCAGTTTCCGCCCGCGCCATGCTCCGGCAATAATCCGAAGGCTCACCGGCGAGGCTTTCTGCTTCCGGTTTCGGGGCCGCGCCGGGGTGCAGATCGCGGTGCGGCTGCGTCCACCGGCCGCGATGGATCGGGCTTGCGGCGCGATGGACCAGTGCGGTGAATGCGCGCCGCTGCGGCCTCAGCATTTGACGGACCCGGTCCCTGACGCGGAAGAGATTTCAGCGTCTTGCGAAATTTCTCGACCTCGGACGGGCGAATTTCAATTGCCAGTCCGCGCGGCAGATCGGCAAGATCAAACGGGCCATAAGCGGTGCGGATTAGGCGGCTAACCTCAAGGCCGAGATGTTCAAGCACGCGGCGGATTTCGCGGTTTTTGCCTTCGGTGATCGACATTTCAACCCACTGATTGCGCCCGGTGCGGCGCTCCATATTGGCATTGATCGAACCATAGCGCACGCCTTCGATCTCCACGCCTTCGCTCAATTCTTCCAGCTGCGGCTGCGAAATTTCGCCGTAAGTGCGCGCGCGGTAAGTGCGCGGGATGCCGCTGGCGGGCAGCTCCATCGCCCGTTTCAGCTCACCATCATTGGTCAGCAGCAGCAGCCCTTCGGTGTTAAGATCGAGCCGCCCCACCGGCATCATCCGCGGTGTACCCTGCGGCAGGGCATTGCGCAGCGCGGCATAGATCGTTGGCCGCCCGGCCGGATCATGCTCGGCAGTGAGCAGGCCGGCGGGTTTGTGAAAGGCGAATAGCCGCGCCGCCTCGGGGGCTTTGACCGGAACATCGTCCACCGTAACCCCGCGCAGATTGGTGAGCACGGTGGCGGGGGTAGTCAAAACCACGCCGTCGAGCTTCACCCGGCCATCGGCAATCATCCGCTCAACCTCGCGGCGGCTGGCAATACCAGCGCGCGAAAGCAGTTTGGCGATACGCTCGCCTTCGCGGGGGGCGATTTCCGGAGGTGTAGCTTGTTCGGTCATGCCCCGCCCTTAGCTGCGCGGGCGAATTCCGTCTATGCTTGCGCGGATAAGCCGCTAGGTTGGCCGGGACGAAAAATTCGGGAGAAGCGATCGCATGGCCACCGAGGCTGCCAAACCACCACGACCAAAAGGTTTCAAATTGCTTGCCGCCGCGCTGGGTAACCGAAAAGCTGCCTGCATGTTGGCCTTTGGGTTTTCCTCGGGCTTGCCGTTTGCCCTGCTGGTGGGGACGCTGAACGCATGGCTGGGTGAAGCGGGGATCAAGCTCGCCACCATCGGTGTGCTTTCGTGGATTGGCCTCGCCTACTCGTTCAAATTCCTGTGGTCACCGATTGTTGATCGCTTGCCATTGCCAGGACTTGAACGGATCGGGCGTCGCAAAAGCTGGATATTTCTGTGCCAAGGCTTGCTGGTTCTGATCTGTGCCGCGCTGGCGTTCACCAATCCGGTTGATACCATCGGGCGGTTCGCGGTGATCGCATTTATCGGCGCGATTGCTTCCGCCACGCAGGATATCGCTATTGATGGCTGGCGGATCGATCAGGCTGGCGAAGACGCGCCGATTGAGCTGCTCTCGGCGCTCAACCAATTTGGCTACCGCACTGCCTCGATTGTCGGCGGGGCGGTGGCTCTGGTGCTAGCTACGACGATGCTGTGGCCCATGGTCTATCTGGTGATGGGCGGCGTAATTCTAGTGGTTATGCTGGCGGCGACTTTGCGTGCACCCGATAGCCCGCGGCCTGAACCGGGCCGACTGCACGGCGCGCTTTCCGAACCCGGTGCGCTGAAGCCGGAGTACCGGGCGATAGCTCTGGCAGTGGTAGGCGTCAGCTGGGTATGGGCGATTGGTACGATCCTCCACTTCATGGCGGGGATGCTTTCGGCAGCCCCCGCAGTGCCGGGTGCGCCGGTTCATTCCGCAGGCGATTTCACTAAGCTTTATGGGCCTTGGATAATTGCGGCGACGGTGCTCGTTCCGCTCGCCGTTGCTGCGATGACCAATTGGATGAGCGGCCAGTCGCGCTACGTCATGTCGGCTCCCGATGATCGCCACGGCTCGGTTCGCACTGCGATGAACCACCTCTATTCGGCGCTGGTCGCGCCCTTAGCAGAGCTTTCAGGGCGGTTGCGCTGGGGCGTACTGAGCCTCATCGGCTTCATCCTGACCTACGCCATTTGCTATAATATCTGGGCCAGCTTCGCCTACCCATTCTACCTTCAGGAAATGAAATATTCAAAGGAGGAGGTCGCGTTCGCCTCAAAACTTTTCGGCATTGTCATGACTATGTTGGGCATCAGCTTGGGCGGAATTTGCTTTGCGAAGCTGGGCCGCTTCCCAACGATCCTGATGGGCGCGGTGCTACCGCCTTTGGGTAATTTTCTTTATGCGGATCTAGCTGAGGGGGGCGCGAACATTGATGCTTTTGCGCATCTGTTCAGGCTTGATGTGCTCGCGGTGTGGCTCCATTCCGATGAACGAATGGTGCGGCTGCTGCTCGCCATAAGTTACGAGAACGTCGTCACCGGCCTCGCGTTGACAGCGTTCGTTGCCTACGTTTCGAGCATAGTTTCCAAGCAATATGGGGCGATTCAGTATGCGC
>JAYVNC010000223.1:0-4019 GCA_043758655.1 Novosphingobium sp. | reverse complement strand
ATATCAGCGCGAGCAGAATGAGCAAAAGCCTCATTTGCCCGCGTCCGCCAACTTGGCGAGGATCATCGGAATCTGGTCAGGCCGGATATCACCGATGTGCTGGTAACGGATCACGCCTTTGCCATCGATGACGAATGTCTCGGGCACGCCCGATGAACCAATACCCATCTGAACAGCGCTGACGTTATCCGCGCCGATGCGGGTGAACGGATTGCCGTTGCGCGCGAGGAATTCGGCGAGGTCCGCCTTGTGATCTCGCACCGCGATACCATCAATCTCGGCGCCGGCGGCGGCAAGCTGCGCGAGTTGCGGAGCCTCGGCAGCGCAGGGAACGCACCATGACGCGAAGACGTTGAGGAGCCGCGGTTTACCATCAGCTATATCGGCGCGTGACAGGCCGGGGCGGCCATCTGCGGCAGGCGCTAGGTTGAATTCGGGCAGCGGCTGGCCAATGAAGCTACTGGGAACGTCCTTGCTTGAGGGGAACACCAATTGATAAGCCACAAGCGCGACAAAACACAAAAACAGCGCCAGCGGCAGGAATAGCGCCCACAGCGACCAAAATGGAATCTTGTTTTGCGGCTCAGTACTCATTGGCCTTCGCCCTCACGACGATAAGCAATCTTGCCGCGCGCGACAATCCGCCGCAGGTCGCTGACTACCCGGCCAAGCAGCGACAGCACCCCGCCCGATGCAATCAATATTCCGCCGAGCCAGATCATCAACACGAACGGCTTCCACCACAGGCGAAGCTGCCAGCGTCCATCGTCGGTCTGATCGCCGAGCACAGTGTAAAGCTGACCGTTCCACCGAGTAAGCAATGCGCTTTCGTTGGTTTGCTGCGGCGGGGTCCAGAAACTGCGCGATTGCGGGTGGAGCACATGGGAAGCACCCCCGTTGTAACTGGCTTGCAAATCAGCCTCCAGCGCGGTCCAGTTCGGCCCTGCAACTGGCTCGATTGAGGCCAGCGTGACCCGCCACGGTCCGACCACAGCCGACTCACCGGTGTGGACCGCGACCAATTTTTCGCTGGTAAAGGCCGAGTCACTCGCCATGCCAAACAGCGCCACCGCGACGCCAAAATGCGCGATGACCATGCCCCATGTCGGCAGTTTAACCCGCCGAATTTCACGTCCCCTCAAGGGCATAAACGAGGCAATCGCCAGCGCCGGAGCCAGCGCGAGGCCGATGATTGGCAGAACTTTGCCCGGCGCGAGCATAATGGCAGCGAGCGCCGCGACCACCAGCACTGCCGCAGGAACCAACAGGCTCATCCGCACCCGTCCCAGATTATCTGCACGCCAGCGCAGCAATGGCCCGGCCATCAGCACCAGCAGCATCGGCACGACAAACACTGCCGCCATCGGATTGAAATAGGGCGGCCCGACGGATACTTTCTGCCCCATGGCTTCGGTAACCAGCGGATAAAGCGTGCCCATCAGGACGATGCCCAATATCGACGTCAGCATCACGTTATTAAACACCAGCGCCGATTCGCGGCTGGTCACGGCAAACCGTTCACCCTCGGTCACGCTGCCCGCTCGCAAAGCAAACAGCAGCAGAGCGCCGCCGATATAAATCGCCAGCAGCACCAGAATAAACGCCCCGCGCTTGGGATCGACGGCGAAGGCGTGCACGCTGGTCAGCAGCCCGGATCGCACAATAAATGTGCCAACCATCGACATCGAAAAGGCGATCACCCCGAGCATGATCGTCCACGCCCGCAGCGCATTTCGCGCCGCTAGAACGCCCGCCGAATGCAGCAGCGCAGTCGCCGCCAGCCACGGCATGAGTGATGCGTTTTCAACCGGATCCCAGAACCACCAGCCGCCCCAGCCAAGCTCATAATAAGCCCAATAAGAGCCCGCCGTGATACCGAGTGTCAGGAATATCCATGCCCCCAGCACCCATGGCCGCATCGCGCGGGCAAAGGCGGGCGAAACCTCCCGCGTTATCAACGCGCCGATGGCAAAGCTGAAAGCTATCGAAAGCCCGACATAGCCCACATAAAGCGTCGGCGGATGGAACACGAGGCCGGGGTCTTGCAACAATGGGTTGAGCCCATTGCCCTCAGCTGGCGGGTTGGCAAGCCGGGTGAAGGGATTTGAAGCAAACAACAGAAACACATAAAATCCAAGACTTACGAACGCCTGGCCGGCAAGCGTAGCCAGCATCGTGCGTTCGGGCAGTCGCCGTTCAACCAGCGCAACGAAACCGCCCGCAAGCCCCATGATCGTCACCCACAGCAGCATTGAACCTTCGTGGTTCCCCCAGGCCCCGGCGATCTTGTACATCATCGGTTTGGCCGAATGCGAGTTTTCGACCACAAGCTTCACCGAAAGATCGGTGCGCATAAAAACCACGATCAGCGCGATTAGCGCGGTGAGCGCCAGCAGCCCCTGCATCACTGCGACTGGCCGCACGATCACGCCGAAGCCCGCGCCTTTTTCGCTCAGCGCCAGTGCGCCCGCAACCAGTTGCAGCGCCGCCAGTGCCGCTGCCAACCACAGCGCAGCAAGTCCGAATTCGGCGATCATTTGGTTTCCTTGACCGTTTGCCGGGCCTGCTCTTGGGTCATATCTTTCATCTCACGCGGCACGTATTTTTCGTCATGCTTGGCGAGGAGATTGCCGGCGATGAAGGTGCCGCCGCTATTAAGAGTGCCCTCGGCAACCACGCCTGAGCCTTCTTTGAACAAATCGGGGACGATGCCCTTGAATACCACTGGCACCCGCGCCTTGCCATCGGCCACGGTGAAGTGAACCGTGACGCCATCGGTAGCGGTCGAAAGCGAGCCCTTTTCCACCATACCGCCCAACCGCACCGTACGGTCTGGTGCCGGGGGGTTGGCGGCAATGTCAGCGGGCAAATAGAAGTAGCTTGCCTGATTGCGCAACGCCCAAGTCGCGAGCAAACCTGCACCGATCAGCGCGATCAGCGCGATCACCACAAGGATCAACCGCTGATGCTTGGCCTTTATGCCGCTCATTTGCTGCGGCTCCGATCACGGTGCGCTTCGGCGCGGCGCATCGACACCCAGCTCGACACCACCAGCGCCAATGTTCCGCCCACGCCGATGACATAGGCACCGATGACGAAGTTCCACTGGTTGAGGTTCTCGTGCATCAGGCGGCATCCTCGGTCATCGCCTTGCGCCGCAGCCGCGCTTCGGCCTGCGTATTAGCGAGGATTGCGCGCATCCGGGCGAGGACCACGCCACCAAACAGCAGGGTGAACCCCAGCGTCGATACCATCAGCGGAATCAGGAATTCGCTCGCCATCGCGCTTTTGCCCATAGTGATGCTCGGCGGCTGATGCAGGCTGTTCCACCACAGCACCGAATAATGGATGATCGGGATATTCACCGCACCGACCAGCCCGAAGATTGCCGGAATGCGGTTATCGCTGTGACCATCAGCATCAACGGCGCTGGCGAGTGCCATGTAACCGAAATAGAGGAACAGCAGCACCAGCATTGATGTTAGCCGCCCGTCCCAAACCCACCATGCGCCCCAAGCGGGCCTGCCCCACAGTGATCCGGTGGCGAGGCATATTGCGGTGAACACAGCGCCGGGCGCAGCCGAAGCCCGCGCAGCAATCCCCGCGAGCGGATGCCGCCAGACCAGTTCGGTCAGGCTGGTAGCAGCAATCGCCATCCAGCCTGCCATCCCCAGCCACGCTGTCGGCACGTGCAGATAAATGATCCGCACAGTATCGCCCTGCAACGCATCGGCTGGTGCTTGAAACACCCCCCACGACAGCGAGGCTCCGGCCAAAACCAGCCCGGCAATCAGAAACACAGGCGTCAACCAGCGGGCAATGCGCAGGAAACGGGCAGGATTGGCAAAGCCGTGCATGTAAAGGTGTTCCGAAACGCCTTGCCCGAAGGATCATTGGGCTGATGACTGAGCAGCCGTTTGGCAGGGCACGGCCCTTGCCGCAAGGGGAACATTGGCCGCCCAGCGGGGCTATGCCGAGCTGCAACACATCCAAGGGAAATGGGGCGACCGATGGGTCTT
>JAYVNC010000222.1:0-4031 GCA_043758655.1 Novosphingobium sp. | reverse complement strand
CAAATCGCCAGTTGTTCCCTTTCCCATGGTAAATTCCACCATGCCCAAAGCCGGTGCCTGCGGTTGCCGACATTTGAAACAATAGATCGTTCCGGGCGGACAGGGGCGCTTGCGGCTGGCCATGCGTTTGGCAAGAAAGGCGCGAACGGTTGCTCCATGAAACAGGATCGGGCGATCATCGCCCAGAGGCTTCAGCCCGCCCCCCAGCCAATGCCGGATTGTGTTTTTGTGAACGCCGCAACAGAGCGCAAGCTCCGAGACACTGTAAATGCGGTGGAGTTTCACGCGTTGCGGGGTGGCGCGGCGCGGGGGCATGGCAATTAGGCCTGCCCGCCGATCAGCCGCCGCACGGATTCCGCCTTCACCAATCGGCGGCTACCAAATTTGAAAGTCTCTAGTCGCCCATCGGCGATCAGCGCGTAAATCGAGGTTCGGCCTAGGCTGAGCGCTTTGGCGGTTTCAGTGATCGAATAGGCCAACTTGTCCATTTCGCTTGCTCCGAGTGTCGCCAGCGGGTGCCAGCGTGCACGGATAAGCATCGATGTATCCGAATGGCCGAGCGCGCGCGAACGTGCGCAAAGGTGCGGAAACTAGCTGGAATCTTGGATTTTCTGCCAGAGCCGTCGTGCACGCTGCGTTACGGCGGTGTCCCCAATCACAATTTCGCTCTCGTTGAACCAGTGAAACATAGCTCGCTTTACGTCCGCCTGTGTCTTTGGCTTCAACTCACCGAGCCAGAGTTTGACGGCAATGTCCGCCCACATCGCGTCCCAATGTTCCGCAAGCGGCACCCCTCCGGCGTTCTTGGGTTTGGCTGGAGCACCCGGCATCGGTACTAATGATCGTGATCGAATGCCCATCGCTGCCAAGTCGCCTTTCGTTGGGCGCGTAAATGAAAAGCGATGGATTTCGAGGCGCTTGAAAACCCGAGTGCGCATTTCGGCAAAAAGGCGGTCCCCTTCGCGTTGCACGCTGGCAAACGTATCGCCTTGCCCAGCTGTCGCGAGGCGAACAGCTTCAGCTAGCTCAGCCTCCCGTCCCCGAGACCGGGCGGTCAATTCCGATACAATCAGATTGAAAGCATCGATGTCCTGTGCGACCGCCGTCACTTCGTCGATAAGCTTATCCACAAAGGCATCGGATTTTTCTTCGGCGATACGGATCGCGGCTTTGACAGTCGCGCCAGATCGCAAAAGGCCTTTTGCCGAATGCTCTGCGTGCATCGCCTTTTGCGCATCGCCGCAAAGACGATCATACTCGCAACCAAGATGTTCCAAGAGCAAGCGAATCTGAGAGCGTTCTAGGTGGTCCACAGACCGACAATCAGCCTAAGCAGGACGCCTTGTCTAGTCGGCTGTGTTTTTGCGGGGCCAAGGCACAATGTCCGCCCCTTTCCGTAGTTGGTCCAGATAGTCTGACCACCATTGCGCCATTTCGACCCGCTCTTTCCAATGAGCACCGCGATGATAGGCGGCGCGCACTTTGTCAGTATCGCCGTGGGCAAGGGCACGCTCGATTGCGTCCGGATTCCACTTGCCGCTTTCGTTCAGCAGTGTTGAAGCCATGGCGCGGAAGCCGTGTGCGGTCATTTCGTCGGTGGTATAGCCCAGCCGCCTTAGCCCGCCGTTGATGGTGTTTTCGCTCATCGGGCGGGTGCGGGTCCGGATCGATGGGAACACAAACCCATTCGGGCCTGTGACAGCCTGCACCACGCGAAACAGTTCCACGGCTTGCCGGGAAAGTGGAACATGGTGCGCCTTGCGCATTTTCATCTTGCCCGCCGGAATCATCCAGAGCGCGCCGTCCAGATCGACTTCGCTCCATTCCGCATGGCGCAGTTCGCCGGGGCGCACAAAGACATGCGGCGCAATCTGCAAGGCCTGCTTGGTTATGCCGCTCCCCTCATAGCCATCAATGACGCGCAACAAATCACCAACTTTTTTAGCGTCGGTAATCGCGCCGTAATGGGTAACGGTTGGTGCTGTCAGCGCGCCCCGTAAATCACGGGTAGGGTCCGATGCCAGACGCGTTGTCGCCACCGCATAGCGGAACACCGCGCCAGCCAGTTGCAGACTGCGCCGGGCGCTTTCCAGCTTACCCTTGCCCTCGATACGGCGAATGGCTGTCAGCACGTCCGCCGGTTCAATCTCGCCAATTGGCAACTTTCCGATGGACCCGCACACTAGCGAAAGCAGATATTCGCTGCGAATGGCCGTTGCAGGTGCCCAGCCCTTTGCGCCATCACATCTGCGCTTCGCGCAATATTCTTTGCAGATCGCGGCGAATGTGTCCGCTGCTTGTATCCGGGCGCGCACCTTGTCCCGCTGCTTTTCGCGTGACGGGTCTTTGCCAAGGGCGATCAGCTCCCGCGCCTCTTCGCGCCGCCTGCGTGCTTCGCCAAGGCCAATCTCTGGATAGGCCCCAAGGGCCAGCAGCTTTTCGCGCCGATCAATACGGAATTTGAGCCTCCAGAGTTTACCCCCGGCTGGCGTGACAAGTAGGAACATGCCGCTCCCGTCCGCCAGCTTGATCGCCTTCGTGCCGGGCTTGGCATTGCGGATTGCTACATCGGTCAAAGCCACGGGATTGCTTGCCTCTCCGGGGGCCTATACCCCCAATATACCCCCAAGCGTGGGGGTATCGAGTTGACCGTTTTGCATATACCCCCCAATCATACCCCCAGAAGCAGGTGGCTGAATGCGAACGCGGGTGAACGCTGGCGGCTCGATAACCGCTATATACCGTGGATTTTTGGGGTTTGTCTAGACGCCTGCGAACATAGGCGGATAGGAAAATGGAGCGGGTGAAGGGAATCGAACCCTCGTATTCAGCTTGGGAAGCTGCTGCTCTACCATTGAGCTACACCCGCTTGGACTGCGAAACCAAGGCAGGGAGAGGCTGGTGCCCTGCCCCAACTTTACCGAGAATCGCTGTCAGGCAACCCCGGTAGCGCATCAGATCGCAACAGGCCAGAGCGACATCGCAGTGAATTATCACGAGACGATCAGGGCATAAACACAACGAAGCCCAGCGCGGTGGCGAAGCTGACGAGGGTTGCTGCAATCACCGGGATCATTGCCCGCCAACCGGTTTCCATCAGGAAATCCATCCGTGATCGCATTGCCGTTGCCGTCACCGCAAGCAGCAGCAGCGCTTTGGATGCGATCAGTGCGAACGAGCCAATCGCCGACGGGAGCGCGATAATGCTGTTGAACGCCACCGTAGCCAGAAATGCGGTGATGAACCACGGCAAGACCAGGCGCCGCCAAATCGGGCGTCCGGCGGAAGATGCGGCTTGACCGAGGCACAGGCTGGCTATGGCCACAACCGGCGCGAGCAAGGCCACGCGGGTGAGCTTGACAATCGTTGCATAAGAGCCAGCCGCGTCGGAAAACGCATAGCCGCCGCCGATGGCCTGCGCGACATCGTGGATCGAGGCCCCGATCAGAAAGCCCGCCTGCCGGTTATCAAGGTGGAATTGACCCGCGAGCGCGGGATAGACTGACATCGCCAGCGCGCTCGCGAGCGATACGCCGACCAGCGTCAGGGCAAATTGCGCGGGGCTGAGCCGGTCTTTGCCGATCACGCCGTAAAGCGCCAGCGCAGCGCTGGCACCGCAAATTGCCGTCGCGCCGCCCGCGAGAATTCCGGCATAGGGCGATTGCCCGGAGATTTTCGCCCCCGCCATGCCAGCAGCGAAGGTCGTGGTCATCACCACCAGCAGCGCGACAAAGGGCATGGGCCCCAGCGCGACGATTTGCGCGAAAGTTACCTGCAAGCCTAGAACGACAATCCCCGCGCGCAGGCATTGGCGTGAGACGAAATCGAGGCCGGGATGGGTCTTTGCGTCGTGCGCGATAAAGTTCAGCGACAGTCCGACCAGTAGGCCGAGCAGGATGATCGGGAAGCCATAGTGATCCGAAAGCCAAGCCGCCGCCGCCGCCGCTACCCCACAAATCGCCAGTCCGGGAAACAGCGCGCTAAGCTTTGATGGCGCAGACGCAATCGAAGGCGCGTTATCGGCGAGGTGA
>JAYVNC010000221.1:0-4051 GCA_043758655.1 Novosphingobium sp. | reverse complement strand
CAAAATGGCCGCGTTCATCGGGCTGCGTGCGGAAGGAGTTTGGAGCGTTCATATCAAGCCTAAAGATTTCGCGCCGCTTTGCAGAAGGCGGCGATTTTGTCCACATCCTTGATGCCGGGGGCGGATTCCACGCCCGATGATGTGTCGACAAGTGGCGCGTTTGTGGCGCTCACTGCCTCGGCTACATTCCCCGCAGTCAGCCCGCCAGCCAGGCCCCATGCCGCGCGGTTTTTCCACGCAGCCAGCAGCGACCAGTCAAAGCATAGCCCCATACCGCCGGGCAGCGATCCCTTTGGCGTTTTTGCATCGAACAGAACCAGGGCCGCCGCCCCGGCATAGGTTGCTGCTCGCTCAACGTCGCCCGGCGCGGCAACGGTTATGGCCTTCCACACTGGCAACCCAAACTGCGCTTTCAGTTGAGCCGCGCGCGCAGGGCTTTCTTCGCCATGCAATTGCAGGGCATCGAGCCCGGCGGCGGCAATCGCCCCAGCAATCAGCACATCATCGGCATCGACGAACAGCCCGACCCGCGAAATCCGGTGCGCCGACCGCGCGCCCAGCAAAGCCGCCTGCGCCATGCTAACATTGCGCGGGCTGGGTGGGTAAAACACGAGGCCCACGTAGTCTGCCCTCGCAGCAATTACCGCGTCGAGGCTTTCAGCGGTGGAAATTCCGCAGATTTTGATCCGGGGTGAGGGCATAGAACGCGCCTAAAGCGTCGCTTCAATCGCCCGCGCCGCCGCCACCGGATCTTCCGCGCGACTGATCGGGCGGCCGATGACCAGCACCGATGCCCCAGCATCGCGTGCGGCGCGCGGTGTTACCGTTCGCTTTTGGTCGGCAGACGTGCCGCCTGCGGGGCGCAGTCCCGGGACGACCAGAAAGCCATCCTTCCACCGCTTGTGCACACCGGCAACTTCATGCCCCGAACAGACGATACCATCAAGGCCCGCCTCCTGCGCCAGATCGGCCAGCCGCATCACCTGCTCATGCGCATCGCCTGCCACGCCCGTTGCGGCAAGATCATCGCCATCAAGGCTGGTGAGCACGGTAATCGCGACCACCTTGGTATGCTCGCCCGCCGCCGCCTTGGCATCTTCCATCATTGCGCGGCCACCAGCGGCATGGACAGTGACAATCGCCGGTTCGAGCACGTGGATCGCCTGCATCGCGGCGGCGACAGTGTTGGGGATATCGTGCAATTTGAGATCGAGGAAAATCGGCATGCCAACGTGCGCTATTTCATGCACCCCGTGGTGTCCGTGTGCGCAGAAGAATTCGAGCCCGAGCTTGAGCCCGCCGACATGCCCCTTCACCTTGCGCGCGAGTTCGAGCGCGGAATCGAGGCGGGGGAGATCAAGCGCGAGATAAATCGGGTTCATGGGTGCTCTTCAGTTGGCGGGATTTTCGGGAACGGCCGCAGCGAGGCTGTCCGATGAAAGCGACGGCGCCGAGGAAATTTGCGCAGCATTTTGCAACGTGCTGATCTGCCGCTTCATCCGCCAGCGCCCTGCCTTCGATAGCAGCCACATCGGCAGCGATCCCAGCAGGAAGAATATCAGCGCGATCACGCCCACCGGCCAATCAAATTTAAGGTGGTCACCCCCCGAAAGCGGCCAGAACCGCACTGGGGCCATTTCCCAATTCATCGCGATAAAGCCAACGGTTATCGCCGTGATCAGCATCCATACCAGTGTGCGGACATACGACATTGGACACGGGCCTCCTTTCCTTTTGCCTCTTTGAGGATGCTAGAGGGGAACTTGAGGCAAGGGAAGGGGGACTAGCCAAGATTGCCCTCTCCCCTTGCGGCGAGAGGGGGGCATCAATCCCCAAACACCCGGTCAAAAATCACATCAATCGCCTTGAAGTGATAATCGAGGTTGAACTTCTCATTGAGCTCCGCTGGCGAAAGCGCGGCGGTCACCTCTGGATCAGCCTTCAGCAATTCGAGCAGGTTCAACGCACCATCGCTCTCCCACACCTTCATCGCGTTGCGTTGAACGAGGCGGTACGAGGCATCGCGTTCCAGCCCCGCCTGCGTCAGCGCCAGCAGCACCCGCTGCGAATGAACCAGCCCGCCCATCTTATCGAGGTTCTTCTGCATCCGCTCCGGATAGATCAGCAGCTTGTCGATCACACCCGTCAACCGTGCCAGCGCAAAATCCAGCGTGATGGTCGCATCCGGGCCGATAAACCGCTCAACCGACGAATGCGAAATATCCCGCTCATGCCACAGCGCCACGTTCTCCAGTGCCGGGACAACCGCCGAACGCACCACGCGGGCAAGGCCGGTGAGGTTTTCGGTCAACACCGGATTGCGCTTGTGCGGCATGGCCGACGAGCCCTTTTGCCCCGGCGCGAAGTATTCCTCGGCCTCCAGAACCTCGGTGCGCTGCAAATGCCGCACCTCGGTGGCGAGCCGCTCAACGCTGCTGGCGATCACCCCCAGAGTGGCGAAGAACATCGCGTGTCGATCCCGCGGGATGACCTGGGTGGAGACGGGCTCGACGCTCAGGCCCAGCTTCTGAGCGACATATTCCTCAACCGCCGGATCGATATTGGCGAAAGTGCCAACCGCGCCCGAAATCGCGCAGGTGGCAATTTCTGCCCGCGCCGAAACCAGCCGCGCGCGGCACCGCGTGAACTCGGCATAGGCCTCGGCGAGCTTTTTGCCGAAGGTCGTCGGTTCGGCGTGGATACCGTGGCTGCGGCCGATTGTCGGCGTGTATTTATGCTCAAACGCGCGGCGTTTAATTGCGGCGAGCAGCGCGTCAATGTCGGCCAGCAGCAGGTCCGATGCCTGCGCCAGCTGCACCGAAAGCGTAGTATCGAGCACGTCAGAGCTGGTCATCCCCTGATGCATGAACCGCGCCTCATGGCCAACCTGCTGCGCCACCCAATCGAGGAAGGCGATCACATCATGCTTGGTCACCGCCTCGATAGCATCAATCGCTGCGACATCGATTTTGGGCGCGGTCGCCCACCAATCCCACAGCGCCTTTGCGCCCGATAGCGGCACCACGCCCAACTCACCGAGCTTTTGCGTGGCATGCGCCTCAATCTCAAACCAGATCTTGAAACGGGCTTCAGCCTCCCAAATCGCAGTCATCGCAGGGCGGGAATAGCGGGGGACCATGTGGGCGACTCCAAGCGGCAAAGGATGCCGCAGCCGCTAGGGGGAGGGGGAGGGATTGGCAAGGGTGGGTGGGCGCTTAGAAGCGGGCGATAAGAGTTACGCGCGCCGAGCGGGATTCAATTGGGTGGAAGTGAATGTCATTCTGTCCGTCTGGCCCCTCATTTTGCAACCGTGATTGATAATAATAGTCGATGGCAGAACTCTTCGAATTGAACAGGTTGAACCCTTCAAGTTCAACGCTGAACCCCGGTCCAATCTTGTATCCCAAGCGCCCATTGAGCGTGACGGTGGACTTGGATCGCACGCTGTTATCTTCAATCAAGGGGCGCGGGCCGAAATAGCGTAGCTGCAATGCGCCAAAATACGGGCCGAGATCATCGACCGCCACGGCCAGCGATGCCACGCCTTCAACCGCTCCCGGAATGCGGTTTCCTGAAGGGTCTGAATCGCGGAAACGTGCCTTGGCAAACGCGATGTCGGCATCAATTGTCAGCCAATCTGTCGGCTTGTAGTAGTTCGAAAATTCAAATCCAACGCGTCTGCTCGGACGGCCAGCCGCAGTCGATCCTGCATCGCCCTCGAAGATCAGTTCAGAATCAAAGTCGAGCGCATATAAGGACAGCGTGGTTTGAAGCCGGGGGATGATTTCCGTGCGGACACCCAGTTCCGCGCCCTTGGCTCGGACCAAGCCCGGTACGCGGTCAGCGGGGTCGCCTGACTTGGGATCAATGCTGATCACCGTGCCGCGCGCATCGTTGCTGTGAAAGCCTGTACCCGCATTCACGTAGAATTCGGTTTTGGCCCAAGGTCCAAAAATCAGGCTCAATTTGGGACTTAAGATTGACGCATGCGTTTTGCCGGTGTTGACCGCTAGCGAGCTGGCGACGTTGAAATCATAATAGTCCTCGCGGA
>JAYVNC010000220.1:0-4061 GCA_043758655.1 Novosphingobium sp. | reverse complement strand
CCGGATTGCCATTTCGCCTTTGTCTCCTGAATACGGCGGCGGTTTCGTTGCGACTGCACCCGATCTCCCCGGTTGCATGTCAGACGGGGCGACTCCCGCCGAGGCTTTGGCCAATGTCTATGATGCCATTTCCTGCTGGATAGAGGCGGCAGTCGCAATGGGTCGCCCAATTCCGGAGCCGCGCGCGGGATTACTGACGGCGTGCGAAATTGCGTAGTGTGAAGGGATTGTCAGGTTCCCTTTTGCCACTTCCCCCCCTACATCCCCCTCACCATGGCACGCCCCACCCACGCAGAATTCGATAAGAAAAAGATCGTCGCCGAAAATCGGCGGGCGCGGTATGAGTATTTTATTGAGGAGGTGTTCGAGGCGGGGATCGCGCTCACTGGCACCGAGGTGAAGAGCCTGCGCTTTGGCGAGGGCTCGATTGCCGAATCCTACGCCGAGGTGAAGCACGGCGAGGTTGGGCTGATTAACGCCAATGTCCCCGAATTCAGCCACGGCAACCGCTTCAACCACGAACCCAAGCGGGTGCGCAAATTGTTGCTCAAGGAGCGCCAGATCACCAAATTCATCGGTGCGGTTGAGCGCAAGGGGATGACGCTGGTGCCGCTCTCGGTCTATTTCAACAGCCGGGGGCGGGCGAAAGTCGAACTCGCGCTCGCCAAGGGCAAGAATGTGGCGGACAAGCGGCAGACGGCGAAAGATCGGGACTGGAAGCGCGATCAGGCGCGCATTATGCGTGAGCACAAATAGAGTTATGCGGGAACACCTATGAGCAGCATCACCGCCCGCATGTCCGCCTGGCTCAAAGGCCATGTCCCCACGCGTGAAAGCCTTGAGAAGAACCGCTGGCTCAAGCCGTTTTCCAAGAACATCCTGCGCAGCGAGCTGTGGCGGTTCAATCGCCGTTCGGTGCCGCGCGGCATGGCGCTGGGGCTGTTCGTCGGCATTATGATCCCGCTGGCGCATTTCGTCATAGCGGCGATTATCGCGGTGTTCGTGCGGGCGAATATCCCGGTGGCCATGGCCGCAACCTTTATTGGTTTCCCGGCGATCTATGTGTTCATCGCCGCCGCCGCGTATAAATTGGGACCATGGCTGCTGCATATCGACAAGATGACCGGGGTCGCGCCGATTTCGGAAACGATGAACAAAACTGAGTTCGATCATGTGTTGCAGATGATCACAAGCAAGGGGCTGCCAACGGCTCTGGGGCTGTTCGTCATCGCCACAGTGACGGCATCGGTTGGCTATCTTTTGACCAGTTTTGTCTGGCGGATCATGGTCGCGCGCAAGTGGCGCTCGCGGATTTCTGCAATGCGCGCGAAGCCCACGCAGCAATGAGCGCGAGCAGCCCCGCCATCAGCGGCGTGGCCCGGCGCTCGCCGCTCGAATGGGTGCTGGTCGGAGCAGCATTCGCAGCCTCGATTGTGGTGCTGTGGACGGTCACCCATTCGCCTTCAGCAATCGCAGGGTTTACCGGCGGCATCATCGCGCTCGGTGCTTTGGTGTGGACTTTGGCAAAGGCGCGGGTGTCCGAAGTGCGCAGCGAATGGGCGCTGCCCGATTGGTCGGTGACCGTCGCCGCCATTTCGCGGCCTGACGCAGGCATCTGCATAACCGACCGCGCGGGAAGGCTAACCTGCGCCAATCCGGTTTACGAATCGTGGTTCGGCACCGGTCAGGCACCCCCCCGGCTCGATACCGACGCAGCCTCGCTTGAACGGCTGGCAAAGGCCGCCCGCATCGCTTGGCGCGATGGCCACGGCAGCGTCGATCTGGTTGAAAACTCCGCAGGCCGCTGGCGCGCTGAGGCCGAGCGCGTCGGGCGCGGCGATGATTTCCTCGTCTGGCGGTTTATCCCGCTGGTGGTCGCTGACCCAGTATCAGACCTTGTCGGCGCGATTGAGGGCAAGGTTGGCCGCGCGCTCGCCCGCTATGGCATCGCCGCCGCCGTGGTCGATGCCGATGGAAATATACGCGCCGCCAGCGCCGGGTTTGCCGAACATGCCAGCGGCGGGGCGGCCGCGCCGCTCGCCGGGCAACCGTTCACATCCTACCTCAAGCAAGACGAGCGCGACCGCCTGACATGGGCGCGCGAAGGGCGGCGCGGCAACCCGCTCACCATGTATTACGTCCCCGTCGCTGATCCCGATGGCGGCGAGCCCGATATGGACACGGTGCCATCGCTGATGCTGCTGATGGAGGCTGGCATTGCCATCGGCGGCGGGGCGGCGAGCGAGGCACCTTCTGCGGCCCCGCATCTGGAAGCGCTGCTCGGCCAGTTGCCGCTCGGGCTCGCGATGGCAGACCGCGACGGGCGGATGCTGTTCGCCAACCTCGCCTTTATGCGCGGCGCGGGGATGGATGGCGAGGCGCCGCCGCCCTATCCAACCGACCTCGTGGTGCGCGAAGACAAGGGCGCGCTTTCGGATGCCGTGCGCCGGTTCAGCCAAGGCCCGTCATCAAGCGGTGACATTGCTGTGCGGCTGAAACATCAGCCCGACGAGCCGGTGTCGCTCAGCCTTGCCGGGGTGCGTGGGCTGGGCGAGGCGGCGGTGCTGCTCAGCCTCACCGATTCGACCGAGCAATCGCGGCTTAAGCGGCAGGTTGCCCAGGCGACCAAGATGCAGGCGGTCGGGCAGTTGGCTGGCGGCGTCGCACACGATTTCAACAATGTCCTCACTGCGATCCTTGGCACCTGTGATCTGATGCTGCTGCGCCACACGCCGGGTGACAGCGATTACGACGACATCCAGCAAATCCGCGCCAATTCAAACCGCGCCGCCAGCCTGACCCGCCAACTCCTCGCCTTTTCACGCCAGCAAACCTTGCGGCCAGAGGTTCTGCAACTGCCCGATGTGGTGTCGGACATCGGCCAAATGCTCAAGCGGCTGGTGGGCGAGAAAATCCAGTTCACCATCACCCATGATCGCGATCTTGGCCCGGTGCGTGCCGACCCCACCCAGCTGGAGCAAGTGATCGTCAATCTGGTGGTCAACGCACGCGATGCGCTGAGCGGCAAGACCGGGGCGGCAGGTAAGCTCGATGGCCACGCCAAGCTCTCGCTTTCCACCCGGCGGATGAGCGCCGATCAGGTTCGCGCCATGCGCAGCGAAATCCTGCCGCAGGCGGACTATACCGTGCTGCTGGTCGAGGACACTGGATCGGGCATCGCGCCCGAACACCTCGGCAAGATTTTCGAACCGTTCTTCACCACCAAGGAACAGGGGCGCGGCACCGGGCTTGGCCTGTCAACGGTTTACGGCGTGGTCAAGCAATCGGGCGGCTTCATCTTCGCCGATAGCGAAGTAGGCAAGGGTACCAAGTTCACCGTCTATTTTCCCGTCCACCATGGCGAGGTGATTATCGCTCCGCCCAAAACCGAAGCGCTGCGCGCATGGTCGGGCGGCGGCAAGGTGCTGCTGGTAGAGGACGAAGACACCGTCCGCGCCGTCGCCGAACGCGCCCTTACCCGCGCGGGCTACACCGTCACCACCGCCAGCGACGGCGAAGAGGGCCTCGAACTGGTGCTCGAGCAGGCCAAGGCGGGCGAGGCTTTCGATATCGTCGTCAGCGACGTGGTGATGCCGGTGATGGACGGCCCCGCGATGATAAGCGCCATCCGCAAGCTCTACCCCGATCTGCCGGTGCTGTTCATGTCCGGCTACGCCGAAGAGCAGCTGCGCAAGGAGATCGATCTCGCCAACGTGCACTTCCTGCCCAAGCCGTTCTCGGTGCAGCAGATTTCGGACAAGGTTGGCGGGGTGCTGGCTGAGGGGTGACGCCGCTGCGGGACATGATAGTTCGTTTCCCCGTCAAATGGTTAGGCCGGCCGATTGTGGTGGTCAGTCAACGTTATGCGACAAGGAAATAGCGGTTGCGGAAAGCGTTTCTGTAATTGAGGTCTTGTGTTTCGCTCATGCTGAGACACCGCTGGACAGAACTGCGACCAGTTCTGTGACGTGACCCCCTGATTTTCATCCAAGGTTGATTAGAGTCCGGACCTGACGAAGGGACGGAACGATGAAGCGATCACGGTTTACAGAAGAGCAGAT
>JAYVNC010000219.1:0-12544 GCA_043758655.1 Novosphingobium sp. | reverse complement strand
GCGCGTGGTGATCACCTCGCCATAGCGTTCGGGCGAGGTATCGATGTTGTGATTGTAATAATCGAGGCCCGCACCTGCCAGCATCTCCGCCTGATGCGGCTCGAGCATGCCGAGCGTCATGCAGGTTTCGAGGCCCATTGCGCGCACGCCCTTCACGATCTCGACAATCGCCGGCATGTCGCGGTCTTTGGGATTGCGCCAGGCCGCCCCCATGCAGAACCGCTGGCTGCCGTTGTCCTTGGCCTGCGCTGCGTTTTGCAGCACCTCGCGCACGTCCATCAGCTTGGTGGCTTTGACCCCGCTGTTGGCCTTGACTGACTGCGAGCAGTAGCCGCAATCTTCCACGCAGCCGCCGGTCTTAATGCTGAGCAAGGCGGCAAGCTGAACCTCGCCCGCGCGGTGGTTGGCGCGATGAACTTCGGCGGCGCGGAACACCAGTTCGGTGAACGGCAGATCGAACAGCGCAGCGATTTCGGGCCGTGTCCAGTTGCTGCGTGGCATGTCATTGATCATAAATCGAGTCTCAATGGATCTTGAGGAAAGCAGGGCATTTTTCCTTGGCATCGCCTTCGGTTCCCTGCTGAAAAATCGCGAACGACCTGCCCAGACCAGTCCAGTAACGACAGGCCAACGTCGGGGTTTTCTGCAGGCCAAGATCGCCGAATTCCTCGGTGTAATAGGTCTGCCCCGGCTGCACCACCGCTTGATCGTAATTAGCACCATATCCAGCCAGCGCCATCGCCAGATCAGCGATGACCAGCAGCATGACGATATGAAAAAAATACTTCTTCATGGCCCCCAAGCCCTCCCCCTTGAATCCTAAGCGTCCAACGGCGGCATATTGTGGCCGAGCAGGCGCAGCATGTCTGCCGCGCATTCGACGACATTGGAACCCGGACCATAGATTCCTTGCACACCCGCGGCTTTGAGGAAATCGTAATCCTGCGGCGGGATCACCCCCCCGGCGACCACCTTGATGTCCGGCCGCCCGGCATCGCGCAGATTACGGATCAATTCGGGTACCAGCGTTTTGTGCCCGGCGGCGAGCGATGATGCGCCCACTGCATCGACATCATTAGCCAGAGCCAGCGCGCAAGCTTCCTCGGGCGTCTGGAACAGCGGGCCGCTGGTCACATCAAAGCCCATATCGGTGAACGCCGATGCGATCACGTTCGCGCCGCGATCGTGCCCATCCTGCCCCATCTTAGCGACCAGCATCCGAGGCGCGCGGCCTAGGCGGCGGGCGACCGATTGCACGCCCTCGATCACCTGCGTGTAGCGGCCGTCATGGGCATAGGCCTGACCGTAAACCCCGGTGACCGGGACAGGCTGGGTGCCATAACGGCCGAAAACCGCCTCCATCGCATCCGAAATTTCACCCAGTGAAGCGCGGGCGCGGGCGGCTTCCACGGCTAGGGCGAGCAGGTTATTTTCCATTTCAGGCGATGGCGCGCGGCCTTCGACAGGCTCAGGCTGAGCGGGGTTTTTGTTTGGATCAAGGACAAGACCCGCTCGTGCTGAGCCTGTCGAAGTACCCGCGCCTAACGTGAGGGCCTTCAAAGCCGCTTGGCATCTCGCCTCATCGCGGCTCGCCCGCATCGTCTTTAACCGTGCAATCTGCGCATCGCGCACCGCGTGGTTATCAATGTCGAGCGTATCGAGGTGCGCTTCCTCCGCCAGCCGGTACTTGTTCACCCCGACGATCACGTCCTCGCCCTTATCGACCCGCGCCTGCCGCGCGGCGGCGGCCTGTTCGATGCGCTGTTTGGGCATTCCGGTGGCGACCGCCTTGGTCATGCCGCCAAGGCTATCGACCTCCTCGATCAGCGCCCATGCCTCATCGACAAGCTGTGATGTCAGCGCCTCAACATAGTACGAACCGCCGAGTGGATCGACGACCTTGGTGATCCCGGTTTCTTCGGTCAGCACGATCTGGGTGTTGCGGGCAATCCGCGCGGAAAAATCGGTGGGCAAAGCAATCGCTTCATCCAAAGCATTGGTGTGCAGCGACTGGGTTCCGCCGAGCACCGCTGCCATCGCCTCAACCGTGGTGCGGATCACATTGTTGTAAGGATCCTGTTCCTGCAAGCTGACGCCCGAAGTCTGGCAATGGGTGCGTAGCATCTTGCTGCGTTCCTGCTTCGCGCCAAGCTCGTCCATCACCCGGTACCACAGCGTGCGAGCCGCGCGGAGCTTGGAAACCTCCATGAAAAAGTTCATGCCAATTCCGAAGAAGAAGCTCAAACGTCCTGCAAAAGCGTCAATATCCATGCCCGCCGCTATCGCCCGCACGGCATATTCCTTGCCATCAGCGATGGTGAAGGCCAGCTCCTGCACGGCGGTCGCTCCGGCTTCGTGCATATGATAGCCCGAGATCGAAATAGAGTTGAATTTCGGCATGTTGGCGCTGGTATATGCGATAATGTCTGAAACAATCCGCATCGATGGCTCGGGCGGATAGATATAGGTATTGCGAACCATAAACTCCTTGAGGATGTCGTTCTGGATCGTGCCATCGAGCGCCGCGACGGGAACCCCTTGCTCTTCACCCGCGACGATAAAGAAGGCCAGAATCGGGATCACCGCGCCGTTCATTGTCATAGAAACCGACATCTGATCGAGCGGGATGCCGTCGAACAGGATCTTCATGTCCTCAACGCTGTCTATCGCCACCCCAGCCTTGCCAACATCGCCAACCACGCGCGGATGATCGGAATCGTATCCCCGGTGCGTCGCCAGATCAAAGGCGACCGAAAGTCCCTTTTGTCCAGCGGCAAGGTTGCGGCGGTAGAAGGCGTTGGATTCCTCAGCCGTTGAAAATCCCGCATATTGCCGGATCGTCCAAGGGCGGCCCGCATACATCGAAGCGCGCACCCCGCGCGTGAACGGCGCAAACCCCGGCAGACCCGGATCAGCCGCATCATCAGCAGTATATAGCGGCTTGATCGCAAAGCCTTCGGGCGTGTTCCAGGTTAAGTCTTTCCCTTTGACCTCGCGTCCCGCCGCAGACTGCCAGTCTTCAAAATTCGCCATCTTACTTCCCCGAAAACACCGGTTTGCGCTTTTCCCGGAAAGCTATTGCGCCTTCAAAAAAGTCTGCTGTACGCCCGGCGATGCCTTGATTGACGGCTTCTACTTCAAGGCTTTCGGCAAAGCTTGAATCCATGCCCGCACGAACCGCCTGCCGCATCATGCGCAGACTTGCTGGTGGTCCCGCTGCCAATTTCCGCGCGGTGGCCTGTGCCTGGTCAAGCAGCGCGTCATCATCGCACAGGAAGCTAATCATCCCCCATCTGTCGGCCAGTTCGGCGGGAATCCGTTCGGCCAGCATCATCATCCGCATCGCCCGACCACGTCCGATCAACCGCGGCAGCACCCAGCTGGAGCCGCCATCCGGTATAAGACCGACATTGGCAAAGGCTTGCAAGAAAAACGCCGAGCGCCCAGCCATGACGATATCGCCCGCCAGCGCCAGCGCGCAGCCCGCGCCTGCTGCCGCTCCGTTGACCGCTGTGATGACCGGAATAGGCAAATCATAAAGCCCGGTAATCATCCGGTTCAGGCCATCGCGAACGCTGATTTCAAGATCGGGCAATCCTCCGCGCGCGGTGAGGGAGGCACCGCTGCAAAACCCCTTGCCTGCGCCGGTAAGCATGAGAACCCGCGCCGAAGATTCGCGCACGGCTGCAACCGCCGCGATCATCTCGGCAAACATCGTGTCGGTCATCGCATTGAGTTCTTCAGGCCGATTGAGCGTGATTGTAGCGACGTTGTCAGTCAAATCAAACAGGATCGTTTCATAGCTCATGTCAGTGCGCCTCTCTGTTATGCGCGATTGGCGGCGTTTCCATAATCTCGGTGAGCATGCCGCCCATGTCCTTTGGGTGGACGAAAATGATCAGCGTGCCGTGCGCGCCAATGCGCGGGTTCCCCAGCACGCGCTTGCCCATGGCCTCGAATTCAGCCTTGGCGGCGTGGATATCGGGCACCTCAAAACACACATGGTGCTGACCACCGAGCGGGTTTTTTTCGAGCCATTTACCCACGGCGGAGTCTGGCGAGGTGGGCTGGAGCAGTTCAATCTGCGTCCCCGCAGTTCCCCCCTCACCCGGCGTGTTAACAAAGCAAACGCGCACCTGCTGGCTTACGAGCTCGAACGGCTCTGTGATATCGCTCGCGCCCATAACATCGCGGTAATGCGCAATTGCGGCGTCAAGATCAGGCGTGGCCACGCCGATGTGGTTCAAACGTCCGAGCTTCACGCGCACCCCTCCTCTTTAGGGGAGGGGTTACGAAGACTTGGCAGCCCGCTGCCTAGTCGCAGTGGGGTGGGGGCTATCCTCCGGACGCAACCTTGGCGGGTGGGGATAGGTCCCACCCCAACCCCTCCCCTGAAGAGGAGGGGCTTTTTAGGCGAATTGTCGCTCATCCAAATCCGCCCTTGCAGCCGGTGGCGATGTAAATTCCTTGCATTTCGCGTTAGCTTTCCGTGTCAGAAATGTCGTTTATCGAGTTCAATGCAGCTTTGTATTCTTGCCGCTTCCGGTATTCCGAATACGCGCCCCCGACCACAGTCAAACTAAGCGTAAAGAGCAGAAGCTGGGAAATCCCAAAAAGATTCGCGTACCCAGGTTCGACGTAATAGGTCTGTGACTTAACAGTTATCGCTTCGCTCCGGGTTGCGGACTTTGTCGCATAGGAGGGATCGGAAAAAACTCTCCTTTCGATTTGCCAGCCGAGTGCCCAGCCTGCAAAGAACCCCAAAAAGCCAAGCATAACAGCAGCTTTTGCTAATTTTAGCTTCTTATCCAAGAACGGTCTCACAACGGAATATTATCATGCTTCTTCCAAGGGTTCTCCAAACTCTTCCCCCGCAACTTCCTTAACCCCAACGCAATCCGCCGCCTTGTCGAATGCGGATAGATCACCTCATCAATAAACCCCTTACTCGCCGCGACGAACGGGTTGGCAAACCGCTCCTCATACTCCGCAACCTTCTCCGCCTGCTCCGCCCCCGAAAGCCCGCGAAAAATAATTTCCACAGCGCCCTTGGCCCCCATCACCGCGATTTCAGCCGTTGGCCAGGCGTAGTTCAAATCGCCGCGCAGGTGCTTTGAGGCCATTACATCGTATGCCCCGCCATAGGCTTTGCGGGTGATGACGGTGATCTTTGGCACGGTGGCTTCGGCATAGGCGAAAAGCAGTTTGGCACCGTGCTTGATGATGCCGTTGTGCTCCTGCGCGGTGCCGGGGAGGAAGCCGGGGACATCGACGAAGGTCAGGATCGGAATGCTGAAGGCATCGCAGAACCGCACGAACCGCGCGGCCTTTTTCGATGAATTAATGTCAAGGCAGCCCGCCAGCACCATCGGCTGATTGGCGACCACGCCCACCGTGCGGCCCTCAATCCGTCCGAACCCGCAGAGGATATTGCCCGCGTGGGCAGGCTGGATCTCGAAGAAATCGGCTTCGTCCAACACCTTTCTGATCACTTCGTGCATGTCATAGGGCTGGTTGGCGTTGGCCGGGATCAGCGTATCGAGACTATCCTCATGGCGATCCCAAGGGTCAGAATTGGGCCGCTCAGGCACGCCTTCCCTGTTCGATGCGGGGAGGAAATCGAAGAAATCGCGCGCCGCGAGCAGCGCTTCGATGTCATTTTCCAGCGCCAGATCGGCGACTGACGTCTTGGTGGTATGGGTAATCGCCCCGCCAAGTTCCTCTTGCGTAACCACTTCGTTGGTCACCGTCTTGACAACATCTGGCCCAGTTACAAACATATAGGACGAATCCTTCACCATAAAGATGAAGTCCGTCATGGCGGGCGAATAGACCGCCCCGCCCGCGCATGGCCCCATAATCAAGCTCAGCTGAGGGACAACACCACTGGCGGTAACATTGCGCTGGAAAATCTCGGCATAGCCGCCGAGCGAGGCGACGCCTTCCTGAATGCGCGCGCCGCCAGAATCATTCAGTCCGATCACCGGCGCGCCGACCTTCATCGCGTTGTCCATGATCTTGCAGATTTTCATCGCATGCCGTTCAGACACCGCGCCGCCGAATACCGTGAAATCCTGCGCGAACACGTAAACCAGCCGCCCGTTGATCGTGCCGCTGCCCGTAACCACGCCATCGCCGGGGATCTTCTGTTCGGGCATTCCGAAATCGTCGCAGTTGTGCTCAACATACATGTCGGTTTCTTCGAACGAGTCTTCATCGAGAAGCACTTCAAGCCGTTCGCGCGCGGTCAGCTTGCCCTTGGCGTGCTGGGCATCGATGCGCTTTTGCCCGCCACCCATACGCGCGGCGGCGCGGCGGCTTTCCATTTCGGCGATATTGGCGGACATGCCCCGGTAAACCCCTTCGCATTTGCGGAATTGTACGCCTGCTAAGGCACGGCGATTCTTTTGCGTCAACTCAATTTAAGCGATCGGTTAAACTTATCCGCCTTGCGGTGGTACGACAGCCCGCATGGCTACGAAATGTTCACGCCTGCACGCTACCCCATCGCGATGTCCGGGCAACCCTTCATCACCAAGCCGTTGTCGCTGTGGCTTGATCTGATCCGCGCCGCCGCCGCGCTGATGGTGGTTGTCGGCCATGCTTATGAGATTGGCCTCTACACTGGCCCCTATCCGTTCACGATTGCCCTGCAGCTCAACGCAGTCGTGGTATTTTTCGTACTTTCGGGACTGGTGATCGCCAGTTCAGCAGCGGGCGAAGGCCAAAGTCTGGCGCGCTATTCCGCGGCGCGGCTGGCCCGCATCCTGCCCGTTGCCCTGCCCGCGCTGGCAATATCTTATGGCGCGGCGGTATTCTGCGCGGCGCACGGGTTCAGCCCCAAGCCGGTGAGTATGGACCCCGGTTTGATTTCGCCCACCCGCACGCTTTTTGCCGCGCTGTTCCTGTCAGAAAGCGTGACCTCGGGCCTTGCGATCAATCCGCCCTATTGGTCACTGGCCTGCGAGGTGTGGTTTTATGCACTGTTCGGTATCGCGATGTTCTTGCGGGGCTGGCAGCGCGCGATATGGCTGGTCATCGCCTGCGCCGTCGCGGGGGCCAACGTGCTGTTGCTGCTCCCCGCATGGCTTGCCGGAGTGTGGCTGACGCGGGCCCACTCACCGGAAATTTCCCCATCACAGGCGCGAATGCGGGTAATTGTGGTCTTGACCGCGCTAATGCTCGCCGGCCCCATCGCGCCTATGTGCGAAGGCTTGCTACGCTCAATGGCCCTGTGGAATCTCGGCCATTCGCACTATGCACTCAGCTATGCGCTGCTCGCCGCAGCATTCGCCTATGGCCTCACCGGCCTGCGCGCGCTGCTGGGGGAGAGCAACACAATGCTGGAGCCGTTAGCGCGACCGATCAAAACAGTGGCGAACATGTCATTCTCGCTTTACCTGCTCCACTGGCCGCTGCTGACGCTGCTGCGAGCGACCGGGGTGTCGGCGGGCAGTAACCCGCTAGCTTTCCTCACCCTCATCGCAGGAGTGGTCGCGGTGAGCAGCTTGTTTGCCGCGCTGACCGAGCATCGCCGCAAGCCCATGCGAATGGCGTTAGAACGACTGTTTTCCACCCAATCAAGCGTCGCTACGCCAGCCTAGATTTGCCTGAGAAGTCTAACTATAAACTCTTCGTCATCCCGGCGAAGGCCGGGACCCAGCTCAAACAAATTCAGTCGCTTAGCGGCGTTCTCATGCGGCCTGGGTCCCGGCCTTCGCCGGGATGACGAGATATTTGTCAGCGGAGAACGATGCTAACGCATCAGCACCAGCTCCTCAGCCATCGAGGGATGCAGCGCCATCGTGGCGTCAAAATCGGCCTTGGTCAGCCCTGCCCGCACCGCAATCGCCGCCGCCTGAAGGATCTCCGGTGCTTCAGGGCCGATCATGTGGACGCCCAGAACCTTGTCGCTCGCGGCGTCGACAACCAGCTTGTAAAGCCCGCGCTCTTTATGCTCGGCGAACATGTTTTTCATTGGGCGGAAGTCTGATGTGAAAACCTTGATGTCGATGAACGCCTTGCGCGCCTGCGCCTCGGTCATGCCGACCCCCGCAAGCGGCGGCTGCGAGAACACCGCGCTCGGAATGAAATCATACGAAGTCGTGCGCGGCGTGCCGCCAAACACTGTATCGGCAAAGGCGTGGCCTTCGCGGATCGCCACCGGGGTCAGCTGAACCCGGTTGGTGACATCGCCGACAGCATAGATACTTTTGCACGAAGTCTGGTTGTAATCATCAACCGGAATTTCCCCGGTAGACCCCAGCTCCACCCCAGCAGACTCCAGCCCGAGCCCGGCGGTGTTCGGCTTGCGGCCGGTGGCGACCAGCACGGCATCGGCAATCATCGGCTCTTGCCCCGCGCTGAACACATCAAAGGCGCCGTCTTCGCGCTTTTCCACGCGCTCAATCGGGCTGTTGAACTTGTATTCGATTCCGCGCGCCATGGTGATTTGCAGCAGCCGGTCACGCAGCGAATCGTCATAGCCGCGCAGGATTTGGTCAGAGCGGTTGACCACCGTAACCTTGCATCCCAGCGCGTTGAAAATCCCGGCGAATTCCATGGCGATATAGCCCGCGCCTTTTACCACAACGCGTTCGGGCAGGCTTGGAAGATGGAACACCTCGTTAGAGGTTAGGCACAGATCATTGCCGATAAAATCGGGCATCACCGGCCATGCCCCGGTGGCGATCAGGATCACCTTCGCGCTGATTTCCCGCCCGCTCGCCAGCCGCACCGCGTTCGGTCCAGTTATCACAGCGCGCTCGTGAAAATGATCGACCTTGTTGCTATCGAGCGTGGTCGTATAGGCCGTCTCCAGCCGATCAACTTCGCTGCCGACGAAATCGCGAAGTTTGGCCCAGTCAAAACTGCGCTCCCCCAAAGTCCAGCAGAAGCCGCTCGCTTCGCCCAATTCGTGCGCAAACTGTGAGGCATAGACCAGCAGCTTCTTCGGCACGCAGCCGCGGATCACACAGGTGCCGCCAACCCGAAACTCTTCCGCCACCGCGACCCGCGCGCCGTGGGCAGCCGCCACACGGCTCGCCCGCACGCCGCCAGAACCGGCACCGATGACAAAGAGATCGTAGTCGTAAACGTCAGCCATGGGGTACTCCTGATGCCCTCACCGGGCGTAGAGCGCCGATATGGCGTGCATCGCACTGATTTGCCAATGGCGATCGCCGATTACTGTAATCCACGCCCGCAAGTTCCGCTCAGCCCCCCTTGCCCCATCGCCCTGAATCGCTAGAGAAGGCTCAACGCGCAATCCCCACGTTCAGTCACTCGGACAAGCACTCATGGCCACCTTCACTCTCCCCGCAAACAGCAAGATCAATGGCAAGGGGCGCGTCCACACGGCATCTGGCGCTGGCAAAGTGAAGAAATTCACTGTCTATCGCTATGATCCCGATAGCGGCAAAAACCCGCGCTATGATGTGTTTGAGATTGATCTTGATGCCTGCGGCCCGATGGTGCTCGATGCGATCATCAAGATCAAAAATGACATTGATCCGACGCTGACCTTCCGCCGTTCATGCCGTGAAGGCATCTGCGGTTCCTGCGCGATGAACATCAATGGGCGTAATGGCCTTGCCTGCACCACCGCGATTGAGGATCTGCCGGGCGACATTCGCATCACCCCGCTGCCGCATATGGAAGTGATCAAGGACTTGGTCCCCGATTTTACCCACTTTTATGCGCAATACGCCTCAATCAAGCCATGGTTGCAGACAATAACGCCGCCGCCTTCGGGCAAAGAGCGGTTGCAATCGCCGGAACAGCGCGAAAAACTCGATGGGCTTTATGAGTGCATTCTGTGCGCCTGTTGCTCCACAGCCTGCCCGAGCTATTGGTGGAATTCTGACAAGTTCCTCGGCCCGGCGATCCTGTTGCAAGCCTATCGCTGGCTGGCCGATAGCCGCGATGAGATGACCGGTGAGCGGCTTGATGAGCTGGAAGACCCCTTCCGCCTCTATCGCTGCCATACGATCATGAACTGCTCCAATGTTTGCCCCAAGGGGCTTTCCCCGGCGCGCGCGATTGGCGAAATCAAGAAGATGCAGGTGGAGCGCCACGTCTGAGCGGACTGCTCAGCCGGTACGAGGCGCTGGTCGCATCTGGAGAGCTGCGACCCGATCGTGAGCAGGCGGAAGCGGCCTATCGCCTGAATGCGCTCGCCCGCGCGCTTGAGGCGACTTCACCGCGCAGTAGCCTAATCGGCAAACTGTTCAGCAAAAAGCCACCGCCACCGCGCGGGATTTACCTGTGGGGCGGTGTCGGGCGCGGCAAATCGATGTTGATGGACCTGTTCCACGATAGCCTAAACATCCGCCGCAAACGCCGCGTCCACTTTCATGCTTTCATGCTCGAAGTTCACACCCTGCTGCGAGAAGAGCGCAAGAAAGAGGCTGGCGATCCGATCCCGCCGGTCGCCGCCGCTCTGGGCCGCGAAATGCGCGTACTCGCGTTTGACGAGATGGTGGTGAATAACAGTGCCGATGCTATGATTATGAGCCGGTTGTTCACCGCGCTGATTGTCGATGAAGGCGTGACCGTGGTCACGACATCGAACCGCGCGCCTGCGGAGCTTTACCGCGACGGCCTCAACCGTGAGCATTTCCTGCCGTTCATCGCCCTGATTGAGCGCGATCTTGATGTGTTACCGCTCAATGGCCCGGTCGATTACCGGCTTGAGCGGCTGGGCGGGATGGACACCTGGCATTCGCCGCTGGGTGAGGCGGCTACGGCGCAAGTGCGCGAGGCTTTTTTTCGCCTCACCGATTACGCGCCTGAAGATGCAGACCACGTTCCTTCGAGCGAGCTTGATCTGGGCGGTGGCCGGAAGTTGTTTGTGCCAAAGGCGCTCAAGGGCGTGGCGGCGTTCAGCTTCAAGCGGCTGTGTGCCGAGGCGCGGGGCGCGGCTGATTTCCTGGCAATCGCGCGGACCTATCACACGGTGATCCTCGTTGGCGTTCCGCGCATGGGGCCGGAAAACCGCAATGAGGCGGCGCGGTTCGTCACCCTGATCGATGCGCTTTATGAGGGCAAGGTGAAGCTGCTGGTCGCCGCCACCGCCAGCCCCGATGAGCTTTACGAAACTGGAGATGGCCGGTTTGAATTTGATCGCACCATCAGCCGCCTGATGGAAATGCAGAGCGCTGAATATATGGCACTGGGCCATGGCGACGATTGACTTGAAACGCGCCGCGCAAGTCCTACATTCGGCCCATTCCAGCGGTAACACCCCGCTGATGTGGATAGACTCATGATTGATATACGACCATTTTCCGCCATCGGCCATGCCGAGCACGGCTGGCTCGATGCGCGCCATCACTTCAGCTTCGGCGATTACCGTGACCCTGCCCGTATGGGCTGGGGCAATATCCGCGTGTGGAACGATGATACCATCGCCGCGAATACCGGATTCTCACCGCACCCGCACAGCGACATGGAAATCGTAACATTCGTTCGCACCGGGGCGATCAGCCATGAGGACAGCACCGGCAACAAAGGCCGAACTGGCGCTGGCGACGTTCAGGTGATGAGCGCCGGAACCGGCATCGTTCACGCCGAATACAATCGCGAAGATGAGGCGACGACGCTATTCCAGATATGGATTGTTCCCGATGCGACCGGCGGCGCGCCCGCTTGGGGCCAGCGAGAATTTCCGCGCGGTGAGCGTTCGGGCAAGTGGGAAGTGCTGGCTAGCGGCACGCCTGACGAAGACGACGCGCTCATGATCCGCGCCGATGCAAAAGTTATGGCGGCAACCTTGCCCACAGGCGGAACCTTAAATTATTCTGCCGATCGCACGCGCCACCAATACCTCGTTGCCCCGGTTGGTACGATAACGGTGAATGGCGTTACGGCACAGGCGCGCGATGGCGTGGCGATTACCGGCGAGAGCGAGATCATCGTGACCGCGAACAGCGATGCCGAAGTCGTTATGGTCGACGCGCTCTAGGCCGATCGCGAAAGCGAACGCATAGCCAATTACCCTGAAAAAGCGTGCCGTCCGCTGCGCCTGTGCAGCAGGCGGTTCGCCTTTTAGCGTCCACCGGCGGTGGTTTTTTCACTCCAAAGCCGGAATTTCATCTACCCCAGACATGGAAAATCCCGCCACAAGGGGCGGGATTTCCGACTATGCAGGCCTAATGACCCGCGGCGCCGTTAATCATAACTGCTATTTCATTGAATCGATTCGCAATGGTTAACACATTCCGAGGAATGCGGCTAAACCATTGAAATCAAATCAATCAATCAGCCAGTACTTGAGAAATGCGAGGACGCCCTCAAATTGTGCTTTAAGATGAAGCATGTATGAACTCCCCATATTTGAGCAAAGGAAGTGACTTATTATGGTAAATTCGCTTGGTTAACAAGAGGTAAATTTTTGCACACGGGCGAAAATTCGCTTTGAAGGGCAGACGCTGCCACGTTCTCGGGTAATACCAGCCTGCGGTGAGGCTGACTCACGAAGGGGATTCCCAAAGCGTTGAAAGTCTGAATCTATGTGGTCCTGTCTTGGAGGGCGAGATCATGG
>JAYVNC010000218.1:0-4139 GCA_043758655.1 Novosphingobium sp. | reverse complement strand
CGCCCAGCAAGCGCTTATCCAGCTATAACCAGCCGATCGGCCTAATGGTGCCCCTGGCCCGACTCGAACGGGCACTCCTCTCAGAATTCGATTTTGAGCGGGACGTGGCTTCCGTATGATGTTGATAAACAGTTATATTTTGTCGCGCAAGTGAAAACTGTGTAAGACTTTGTGTAAGTTTTAGGCAAAATGGGCCGGAGCCAGAGGTGCTGTAAACTGTGATGCAGAGGGATGGCGACCGGCTGAGTTTGGGTGGGCGGGATCGCTCGCATCCCATCAGACTATGATATGACAGCCCGGCATTCCGTCGGTCATCGAGCGCTGTTCGAACGAGCGATGATCGACACAACAGCCGTCGTTGATGCGGTCGCTTCGATGCACAGCAAGGCCAGGAGCCGAGTAGCGGTTCGGCGATGTTGCAGGTTCAGCGCCAACGCCAGCGACGCGCGATGATGCGCTCGAACTTCTTTGTTGCTCGCGCCGGGAAAGACGTGCGCAATATACGCCTCAAGCATTCGGTTCGCGTCCGTGTCGCTTGGCCGCACACCATCCAGCGATTCATGGATCGTGGGATCATACACTGCCTGCGCCAGCGATATGATGACTTCGCGGCAAAGCAAGCCGATGGCTTGGCAATCCTCTTCCGCAGATGCGGTTTCAAGTTGCGTTCGCGCCTTCGACAAAGCGCGGTCAACGCGCTCCCACCCTGTCACCTCGCGCGGTTCCGATGGCAGCGAAGATCGCTTTGAGATGGCTTCGATCGCCGGGGCAAAGAGCTGGCGGACATAGAAGCGCCGGTCCTTGTATTGAGGCAGCTCCGCTCCCCAATGGCGATACCACGCCCACAAATCGACGTGCGGGTTGTCGTATGTGACGCCTTCGGGAATCGCTTCGCGGATTCGGACTTCTCGCGCCCGGTAATAGTCGTCAACGTCCTGAATGCGTGCGCCTCCGGTCGCAACGTCGATCATCATCCCGCGATGGATCAGCAATTCCGATAGCAGCGCAACCGCACCGGATGCGTTAGCAACGTCCAGCGTTTCGACGCGAATATCGTCGTGCTGTTTGCTGACTTGCTGTCCGCTCGAAACCGCTTCGGCAATCCGCTTACGGTCCTGCTGCGAAAGTGATCGCAACGCCTCCGCAACGGGCACCGGCGCGCGCACGATGATTGCTTCGTCTTCTAAGTCAGAAAACCAATCAAGTGCAGTTTCGAGCTGTTCGACCGATGCCTGGCAATGTCGCAAAAGCATCGACAAATCGAATCGTTGAAGGCTTTCCAGAAATTTGCACGCATTATCCATTGCATTCGATATACAAGCCCCAGCGAGGCTTCGATACCTCCAATGAATCGCGGCGAAATCAGCTACCGGGTCAGTCCCGTAGTTTCCAGTAGCGGCTGGCAATCACCCGCTTCGTCGGAATCAACGCCCCTGCCCGAGTTGGGATAGCTATAACTTCGGAAGGCGTGGATCGACAGTTGACGATAGAATGATGGACGTGTCTGCCGATGCAAAAGGCTGAAAGCGATCAATCACGCTCTCAAGTTCTTGCACATTGCAAACCATGACCTTCGCCAGAAAGCAATCTTCCCCTGTCACGCGATCCGCTTCGACAACCTCTGGAGTGTCGATCAGCATCTGCGCAACCCGTTTCACTTCACCGGGCATGGCGCGCATTCGCACATGAGCGGCGATGCCAAGGCCGAAGACTTTGGAATCTACCAAAACCGTATATCCCCGGATTGCGCCTGCATCTTCCAGCTTGTGAATGCGCTCGGTTACGCTGGGGCTGGACAAGCCGATCTGTTCCGCAAGCTCCCGAACGGTCATGCGGCCATTCCCGGTCAACGCGGTGATAATCGCTCGATCAGTCGCATCGAGCGGCCGAGTTACATAACGGCTTCGGTTCATAGTTCGCCTCTAACTGGTTGACACCGGCGAGGCCTTGGGATTGCAAAGGCAAATGTTCGATTTTGCCTTACTTATTCAAATTCTGATCAAGAATCGGCATGCCTGCGAACTCACCCAGCGATGAACACATAGTCCGCAGGATCAAGATTGAAGGTCAAAGGCTGTCACGGGGTTGATAAATAAGTCGAAAAGCCCGTTGCGCCTTTTTCAATCTATAGCTGACCGATCAGCCTGCTCGCTATCAATAGTCCCACAGTCAGACAGAGTATTCATGCCTGACAGCAATGGTTGGGAGGAGCGGCACAGTGAGCTGCCAAGTGCACCTGAGATCAATTGGGGATAGGGTCCGATGACCTATTCGGCGGCTGCCTTGCTTGCATTGGCGTCGCAATGCGCACCTAGTGTTGCACCCGAAACGGTGCTGGCCATCATCCAGACTGAAAGCAGCGGCGAACCCTTCGCCCTGAATGTCAACGGCGGGCGGCAACCAGCACGTCAAAGCAGCGCTGCCGATGCCGCCGCCACAGCACGGCGTTTCGTCGCAGCGGGATATTCGGTCGATCTGGGACTTGGCCAAATCAACTCGCGCAACATGCGCTGGCTTGGCCTGACCTGGGAAAACGTATTCGACCCCTGCACCAATGTCGCGACACTCGGCCGCGTCCTCACCACGAACTATAATTCGGTCAGCGCCGGACGCGACCCACAAACCGCCCTTCGGGTTGCACTTTCGATGTATAACACGGGGAGCCAGACGCGCGGATTTCGGAATGGCTATGTTGCCAAGGTCGCCCGCAACGCAGGCGTCGCTGCCACGGGTGTATCATACACACCAACCTTGCCGACAATTGCGGTGGCTCCACCGGCAAGCGGCGATCTGCGCGAACTGCTGATCTCAGAGAACACGGCATCCCCGACACCAGCGGCAAAGCCCCGCCCGGCTCCGCCGCCCAAGTGGAACGTCTTTGAACGTGCTGCTTACGACCGCGAAACCCAAATTCTCGCCGGAAACGAAAGGAGCAGCATATGAATATCATCTTGAGAGTCGGGCGTAATGTCGGAATCTGGCGGGCAAGGTTGGCCGCCAAGTTCAATGCCATGCCCAAATCGCGACAAAGCGCGATTTTGTGGGGCGCGGCATTAGCTGCGGCGACTATCGTTTCATTCGCTAACCCTGATCCTGCCTACGCACAGAATCTGGAGAGTTTCGCGAGCAAGGTGCGCGGCCTGCTCTCGTCGACGCTGCTCCGCACGCTCGCTGTGATCGCCGTCATCGTGACAGGCTTGCTCTGGTTTACGGGCCGGGCATCGACTGCCGTGCTGGTCACGGTGATCATCGGGATCGCGATTGTCTTTTCGGCTGACTCCATCGTCGGCATTATCGCGGGCTGATGCGGTGCAAGACGCCACCGAACATCCGATCAAGAACGAGCTGTTCCTTGCGGTAACGCGCCCGGCGCTCTGGGCGGGAATTCCAATTGAAGCTGCGGTGTTGCTCCTTATTTCCAGCGCGTCGGTGCTGATATGGACTAACAGCCCGGTTTATGCCGCGCTGGTCGTTGGCTTCGGATATTCGATCTCGCGGCTGATCGTCCGCCACGATGTCAATGCCTTCCGCCTGTTGTTCCTTTGGGGCCGCACGAAGCTCGGAAACCGAAACCGCAATTTCTGGGGCGGCAGCAGCTACTCGCCGCTTCCACTGGCTGGCCTGCGTCGCAAAGGCTTTGGCCGTCATGGCTAAGCTCATCGCACCAACCAACGCTGTGCCGCTGAAAGTGGCGCAGCGCGAGGCAGACCCAGCCAAATTCCTGCCCTACGCGCGGCATCTGAACGAAGACATGGTTGCGCTCGATTCCGGCGACATCATGCTGACCTTCGAGCTGCAAGGCCGCGCGTTCGAGACTGCCGATGTGCGCGATCTCAACGACTGGCACACCAAACTCAACGGCCTGCTCCGCAACCTGCACGATGAAAGGCTGTCGATCTGGACGCATCTGATCCGCCTGCGAGTCGATCAATATCCTGGCGGTAAATTCAAATCCGGGTTCGCGGCCGATCTCGACCGTGCCTATTTCGGGCGGATCAATCGGGAGCGGATGTTCATCAACCGCTTCTTCGTGACGCTGGTAATCCGCCCTGGTGCCACCGGCAGCGACAAGATCATCCAGTTGTTCAAACGCCGCGTTTCCAAAGAGGTGCAGCAAGGCTCGATGATCGACGAGGCGC
>JAYVNC010000217.1:0-4140 GCA_043758655.1 Novosphingobium sp. | reverse complement strand
TCGTGCTGGTGCTGATCGGCGGCCTGTTCGTGCTGGAGACGGTCAGCGTCATCGTCCAGGTGATCAGCTTCAAAACCACCGGCAAGCGCGTCTTCAAGATGGCGCCGCTGCATCATCATTTCGAGCATCTCGGCTGGAGCGAGTCGACCGTGGTGATCCGCTTCTGGATCGTTTCGATCATTCTGGCGCTGATCGGGCTGGCGACGCTGAAGCTGCGATGATTATATCGCCCGTCTTTGCCGGCAAGCGTTACGCGGTCCTCGGGCTTGCCCGCTCGGGGATGTCTGCGGTGCGCACGCTGTTGCGGAGCGGGGCGCACGTTATGGCGTGGGATGGCCGCGATGAGCCGCGTCAGGCGGTGGCTGCGGCCTTCCCGGGACAAGCCGAGCTTGCCGATCCGGTGTTTGCCGATCTTTCGGGCTATGACGCCGTGGTCGTCTCACCGGGAGTTCCGCTCAACACCCATCCGATTGCCGAAGCGGCGGCGCGGGCTGGGGTGCCAATCATCGGCGACATCGAATTGTTTGCCATGGCGAGGCCCGATCTGCCTGCGCACCGCGTGGTTGGCATCACAGGGACCAACGGCAAATCGACTACCACCGCGCTGGTCCACCATCTGCTGCGATCAGCTGCTATCCCGGTGCGGATGGGCGGAAACATTGGCCTGCCGGTGCTCGAACAAGACCCGCTGATGGCGGGCGGGGTCTATGTGCTTGAGCTGTCGAGCTATCAGCTGGACCTGACGCACAGCCTGCAATGCGAAGTCGCCGCGCTGCTCAATGTTTCGCCAGATCACCTTGATCGTTATGCCGGTTTTACCGAATACGCCGCTTCAAAGGCCCGGCTGTTCGCCATGCAGCGGCCCGATCAGCACGCGGTGTTTGGCATGGACGATGCCGATACTGTTGCGGTCGCTCTGCGCGAAGGCGGGCGGCGCGATGCGCGGTTCATCCACCGGGCAGACGGCGCGCGGCTGGCGGCGATGCAGGCGGATTGGCCGACCCTGCAAGGCCCGCACAATTTGCAAAACGCGGCTGTGGCGGTGGCGATCGTCGAAGCTCTCGGGCTCAGTGAGGGTCAATGGCGCGCAGCGATGGCGACGTTTAGCGGGCTGCCGCACCGGATGGAGCGCGTCGCCGAAGCCAGGGGCGTGCTATTCATCAATGACAGCAAAGCAACCAACCCCGCCTCAACCGCCCCCGCGCTCGCCGCCTTTCCGCCGAGCGACCACCGCCGTATTCACTGGATTTTGGGCGGGCTTCCCAAGGGCGACCGACTCGATGAATGCGCGCCGCATTTCGGCAATGTCGCCGCCGCCTATACCATCGGCGAGGCTGGCCCGCGCTTTGCTGATCTGCTCGATCCCTATATGCCGGTGCGCCGCAGCGAGATGATGTGTGAGGCGATCCGTCTGGCGATTGATGCCGCACAGCCTGGCGATGTCGTGTTGCTTTCCCCCGCCTGCGCCAGTTTTGACCAGTTCCGCGATTATGAAGCGCGCGGTGATGCCTTTCGCCAACTGGTCGGCGCGCTGCTTGACGGAGGATCGTGCTGATGGCCAGCCAGCCTCCTTCGGTGCCGCGCGCCACTGCCGGGCATGCCGGTGCACGCCAGCGGCACTCTTGGCGGCACGCATATTTGATTTGGTGGCGCGAGATTGATCGGGTTCTGCTGGTGCTTGTGCTGCTGCTGATGGCGATTGGCGCGGCGGCGGTTGCTGCGGCGTCTCCGGCTAGCGCACGGCGGCTTTCGACCCACGCGGTCAAGCTTGATGACCTGCACTTCTTCATCATCCACCTGCGTTGGCAAGTGCTGGGCCTGATGGCGATGTTCGGCGCTTCTGCCTTGCCGCGTGAGGCCGCCCGGCGGTTTGGCGTACTGCTGGGTTTTGCCATGCTGGTGGCGTTGCTGCTGGTTCCGGTGATCGGCACCAATGTCAACGGATCGCGGCGCTGGCTCAATATCGGCGCTTCGTTCCAGCCGAGCGAGTTCATGAAGCCCGCCTTTGCAATTGGTATCGCGTGGATTTTGACCTGGCGGGCGCGCGATCCTGATCTGCCGGTGGTGGGGATTTCCGCCGCGATTATGGCGCTGATCGCTGCCTTGCTGATGCTCCAGCCTGATTTCGGTTCGACCGTGCTGTTCGCCGGGGTGTGGTTCGTTCTGGTGCTGCTTTCGGGCATTGAGGTGAAGCGGATTGGCATGCTGGCCGGTGCCGGGATTGTCAGCTTGGTTGCGACCTATTTCCTTTATGACAACGCCCGCCACCGCATCGACAATTTCCTTGGCGGCGGCACTGCGTTCGATCAGGTGGACCTTGCCCACCGCACACTGACGGCGGGCGGCTGGACCGGCACCGGGCTGTGGCTCGGTATGAAAAAACTCAACCTGCCTGAGGCGCACACCGATTACATTTTCTCGGTGATCGGTGAGGAGTTTGGCCTGCTGGTTTGCTTGGTGATCGTGCTGCTTTACGTTGCCATCGTCGCGCGGGTCTTGCTGCGACTGGTCGAGGAGGAAGACTTGTTTACCGTGCTCGCCGCCACCGGACTCACCGCGCAGCTGGGCGGGCAGGCGTTTATCAATATCCTCGTCAACGTTGGGCTGTTCCCGAGCAAAGGCATGACCCTGCCGCTGATTTCCTATGGTGGATCCTCCACCGTTGCGCTGTGCATGGGCGTGGGGCTGCTGCTCGCCGTCACCCGGCGCAATCCTTTCCTCAGGCGCCAACCGTTCAAGATGCGCCATGCCGGAGCAATGCTGTGACCGCCGCCAGCCGCCATTACGTCCTCGCTGCCGGAGGAACCGGTGGGCACTTGATCCCCGCGTTTGTGCTCGCCGAAGAGCTGATGCGCCGCGGGCATCATGTCGCGCTGATCACCGACGCGCGCGGCGCGGAAATTCCTGGCAAGCCTGAGGCGCTGACCGCACACGTCCTCCCCGCCGGTCGGATCGAGGGGATGAACCCGCTCAGCTGGTTGCGCGGTTTGCGGGCGATCTTGGAAGGGCGGCGCATGGCGCTGCGGCTGTTCGGATCGTTCCAGCCGAGTGCAGTGGTGGGCTTTGGCGGTTACCCCGCGCTGCCTGCGCTGCTCGCCGCAATTTCGGCGAAGATACCGACAGTAATTCACGAACAAAACGCGGTGCTCGGAAGGGTGAACCGGTTCCTTGCGGCGCGCGTTGATGCGATTGCCACGGCATATAACCACGTTGAGCGGCTCGCGGCGAAGCTTGAACCCAAGGTCCACCTGATTGGCAACCCGGTGCGCGCCGATGTGATGTGGCTGCGCGAACAGCCTTACCCTGCGTTCAGTGACGAGGGCCTGTTGCGGGTTCTGGTGACGGGTGGCAGCCAAGGCGCGCGGGTGCTTTCAGAAGTTGTGCCCGATGGCCTGTCAATGCTCCAGCCCGCGCTGCGCAGCCGATTGCAGGTGACCCAGCAATGCCGCGCTGAAGACTTAGAAGCCGTGCGCGCGCGCTATGCCGGGCATGATATTCCCGCCGAACTCGGCACCTATTTTGAAGACATGGCTGAGCGATTGGCCGACGCGCACCTGTTCATTGGCCGCGCCGGTGCCTCGACGATTGCCGAGTTGAGCGCGGTGGGCCGCCCGGCGATCCTCATCCCACTGCCGATCGCCACCGACGATCACCAGACCGCCAATTGCCGCGAACTGGTTGAAGCAGGCGGCGCGCGGGCGATACAGCAGGACAACTTTTCTGCCGCCCAACTCGCCAAGCAAATTCAGGCGATGGCGCAGCACCCCGGCAGCCTCGCCAACGCCGCGCACGCCGCGTGGAACTGCGGGCATCCCAATGCTGCGGCTGACCTTGCCGATCTGGTCGAGAGCTTTGGCGGGGAACCTTTGATGGATGTTATCCGGCTGGGCGGAGCTGATACTGCACCATCGGGTAAGCAAGCTTTGGCGATGGAGCGGGGGGAATGAGTTGGGCTAGGATAGCGCGCGTGCTTCGAAAGGCTCAGCATGAGCGGACTTCGTGTGTGGTGCTCACTCTAAACCCGCTCAGCCTAGGCCGGTCGAAGGCCGCGCGCGACCTGGGCCCCACCAGATGAAGGGCGTCGGCACAGACATCGGCACGATCCACTTTGTCGGCATTGGCGGGATTGGCATGTCGGGC
>JAYVNC010000216.1:0-4143 GCA_043758655.1 Novosphingobium sp. | reverse complement strand
GGACCGGCTGCTCGATATGGTGCAGGGCCGTGAGGCGCATTTGTTTGACCGCGCGGTGGACAATCAGGTCAGCCGCCTGCGCCGCAAGATTGAGATTGATAACCGCAATCCGCAATTGATCCAGACCGTGTGGGGCGGCGGCTATATGCTCGCTGCTGAAGTGCGGCGGGTGCGGCTGGCGGCGGACTGACATGTTGCTGAAGCGCCTGTGGCCATCGAGCCTGCGTGGCCAGGTGCTGCTGTCAATGGCGCTCGCATTGCTGTTAGCCCAGACCGTTTCCGCCGTGCTGATTTACCGTGCGCAGCACGAACGCACACAGATGGCGCTAACGCGCACTTTGGCTTTTCGGCTGGTGCCCGGATCGCGCGCCGATGCGCAACCGGGCCGTGACGCCCCGGATAGGCGGCGCGGCAATCGTCCTGATGATACTTCAATCCCGCGCCAGTTCCGCCTGCAGCGACTGGACACGAGCCCCATCGCTGTTGGCGAGCAACGCATGGTTGAGGAGGAAAAAGATCTGCGCACCGTTCTGGCCGAACAGGACGTGCAGGTTGCCGATCTTCAGCTGACCATCCGCCCGATTTCCGGCGATGCCGTGGCGGTGCGGCAACTTACCCGGCCGGACCGAATCCGCTTTCCCGGACCGCAGCCGCAGCGGGTGATTGTTGCCGCGCTCAAAACCGCCAATTCACCCGAGTGGCTGGTGACGCGGGCCTTCGTGCCTGAGGGTGAGCGGCGTTTGCTTGCCACGCTGCTCGCACAAACGCTGTTCATTTACGCCTTCCTCGTCGGGGCGATGGCACTGATTCTCGGACGGATCACGCGCCCACTGGCGACGCTGACACGCCGGGTCGAACGCTTTGCTGAAACCCGCGATGCGCAAGGGCAGTTGACGCCCGAAGGCCCCAGTGACGTGCGCCGCCTGATTTCTGCTCACAATGCGCTGGAGGCGCGGATCGCCGGGTTGCTGGATGAAAAGGACGTGATGCTCGGCGCAATCGGCCACGATCTCAAAACGCCGCTCGCCGCCTTGCGGGTGCGGATTGAAAGCGTTGAGGATGAGACCGAACGCGGGCGCATGGCGGCAACGATTGAAGACATCACCCGCTCGCTCGACGATATTCTATCGCTCGCCCGCGTGGGCCGACCCAGCGATCCGTCCGAGCCGACCGAACTATCATCGCTCGTCGCCTCGGTAGCTGAAGAATACGAAGATATGGGCGAGCCGGTTGAGCTGGTGGCAAGCGAACGCATGGTCATGCAGGTGCGACCAACCTGGCTGCGCCGCGCTCTGCGCAACCTGATTGGCAACGGTCTGCGTTATGGCGGCAAGGTCACGGTCGAACTCTCACGCGCGGGCAACCATGCCATTATCCGCATAACCGATCAGGGCCCGGGCATCGCCGAAGGCCAGATCGCGCGGATGATGGAACCGTTCACCCGCGGCGAGCCTTCGCGCAATACCGAAACCGGCGGCGCGGGGCTGGGCCTGACGCTGGCAAAGGCGATTGCCGAACAGCACGGCGGCACGCTGGCGCTCATCAACTTGCGCGGCGCTGATGGATCAACGACGGGGCTCGAAGCGGTGCTGCGCCTGCCGCTTGGTTGAGCCTTTTCGCTCCCGCGCTACTTAATCGCCGCCATTTCCCTGCTCGCTTCGGCCTTGCGCGCGGTGATGAGCAGGCCGCAATCGCGAATCCGCTCAACCGTGCGTTCGAGTTCGAGTTCGGCAGTTTTCCCGGCAAGGCGGGGCCGCAATTCAGCAGCAATTTCATCGGCGCGCGCCACCGAGCAGAAGCCGTTCAGCATCGACGGAAGCTTTGAGGCAAAGAAGATACCGCCCGATCCGCCCATCAGATCATTAAGGTGGGCCTTCATCCAGTCATAGCCCATGTCGCGCGTTCCCGGGGTTGAAATCACCCCGCGCACCATGCCGAGCCGCTCGCTGGCACGAAGGCGCTTGTCCTTGGCTTCATCGAGCAACCATTGGGCAACGGCCTTGTCACCGCTGCCGCCCACCGCGCCTAGCAACACCGGGCGGACCGATGGATCCTGCGTCGCCAAAGCGCGGCCATAAAGGTCTTTTGCCCCGGCCACGCCCTTGCCTTCGAGCCAGGCTGAAAAGGCGGGCTGGAACCACATCGGATCAAGCGCCGCCGTATTGCCGCCAAGATAGGCCGCAGCGCCCGCGACCAGCTGCGCCTTGACCTCGTTAGCCTTGGCCGCTCCCGACAGCGCGGTAACCACCGATATCCGACGCTGTGTGCGTTCGGGCGCTTCGGCAACATAGGCCCCGGCGCTCAGGTTCAGCCCGAGTGAGCGCAGGATCGGCTGATAAGTACGGCCAACAAACAGTCGGTAGGATTTTGCCGCAGCATCATCGAACAAACCGGCGCCGCGAAGTGCATTCAGCCCATCGAGCGCGGCGCCCGCCGCGTGGCTATCAGGATTGATCGCCAACCTGCGCGCCAGCGACGTCATCTGCGCTATGCTTGATCGCCCGGCGAGGTAGCTTGCCTTCAAGCTGTCCGCCGCCGCCAGCGCTTCATCGCCCGACAGCTTGTTTCCGCGCGCGATCAAGGCATTCCAATCGGCCTTGGGCAGTTCGAACCGGTAATAGCCGGTGCCGCCAGCATTGGGCATCAGCGCGCCTTTGCCGGGTGCAGCAATGGTCATTTCGGAGGTATCGAGCAGCGTGCAGCTGCGCGCCGTGCCCTGCGTCAGACATAGCGGCACGCCCCACAGCGTTTTCGGTGCGACTGAACCCAGCCGGGCATAGCGTTGCTGCGTAACCCGCCAACCAGCCCCGTCGCGCGCGAAAGTGATCAGCGGCACACCTTGCTGATCGGTGAAGCTGCGCATTGCGGGCAAGATGCGCGGATCGCCCGAGACCTGCGCCATCGCGCCGAAGAAATCCGCGCTCGAGGCATTGCCGTATTTGTGCGCTGCCATATAGGCGCGGACCCCGTCGCGGAACCGGGTTTCGCCCATGAACGCGGCGATCATTGCAACTACGTGGCCGCCCTTGCCATAGGTGATCGTGTCGAATGCGGCGTCAATCTGGCTGTTGCGATCAATCTTCTGGTGGATGGGCCGCCCGGCGATCAGCGCGTCGGTGTCCATCGCAACAAAACCTTCAGCATTCGCGCCCGATCCGATGTGCAGATCAGGCCGCCACTTGTTGGCAATGTGATAGCCCATCCAGTTGGCGAAACTCTCATTCAGCCAGATGTCATCCCACCATGTCGGCGTCACCAGATCGCCGAACCACTGGTGCGCCAGTTCATGCGCAACGACCATACCGAACCTGCGCTTGCGGCTGATTGATGCCTCGTCATCGAGCACGATGATGCTATCATCATACAGGTCGGCACCGGCGTTCTCCATTGCTCCGGGCATGATCGGCGAGCTTATCTGATCGAGCTTGGGATAGGGGAACGACTGGCCAAAATAATCTTCCAGCAGCGCAACAATCGGCTTGGTGTTTTCGAGCGCATAGGAAAGTTTCGCCGCATTGGGCGCAGGCGAAATAACCCTCAGAGGTAGCGGCGTGGAGCGCTGCGGGCTGGGCGGCACCACGCTTTCGGCGCTAGCAAACGGTCCGACCATCATCGCCACCAAATAGGTCGGCAAGGGCAGCGTCGGGGCAAAGCGATGGACGTTGAGCCCGGCTTCTTCCCGAGTGGAAACCTCGGGCGCGTTGCTCACCGCCTTCAAACCCTTTGGCGTTCGCAGCGTGATGGTGAACGGCGTCTTGAAGCCGGGCTCGTCAAATCCGGGAAAGCTCGCGCGCGCATCGGTCGATTCGTGCTGCGTCCACGAATACCATTCGTCGCCCACATGAACCCGGAACATGCCTGCCGGGCCTGAACCGAACGGCGCATCATATTCGAAGCTGAAAGTTGCCGGGCCTGCTGGCAGTTCGCCCGGAAACTGGATCATGGCGCTGTCACCATCGGACAGCTGGTTCCACGAACCCACATAGCTTTGGCCCTGCACCAGCGCGGTAACCCGGCTAACTTTCAAATCGTGCCCATGCAGGATTACGCGGTTAGTTGATTTTTTTAACGCGGCATCAATCTCAACCCGCCCGGAAAAACGGGCCTTCGATGGATCAACGGTCAGGTCGAGTCGGTAGGCCG
>JAYVNC010000215.1:0-4153 GCA_043758655.1 Novosphingobium sp. | reverse complement strand
ACTTCCTGATCCCGACCCATGTGGTACCGCCTGAAGGGAAATTCCTGTGTTCACGCGAGGACATGTTGCGGTTCAGTGCTCGCGAACAAAACAGACGGGAACGGATGGAGTATGAGGCCAACCGCTTTGCCGCCCTGTTGCTCATGCCGCCTCCAATTCTGCGCCCGGAGCTTGGACGCAAGGGACCGGGCTTGGGTGAAGTCTTGCGGCTCGCGCGAGAATTTGCGGTGAGCAAGGAAGCAATGGCCAGAGCCTATGTTGAATACAACCGAAGCGATATCGCGATAATCCAGACCAGAGAGGGCAAGATCAAAAGCTCCAACCGGACGCGTGAATTCCCGAGAATCGAGCCAAGCATTGGCGACTGCCTTCCAGCAGATTCGGCCTGGCATGATATGTCGCAGCTACCCGGCGCACTTTCGCCGGTGGTCGAGTGCGATCCAAACGTCTGGTTTGCTCATCATACCTGTCGTTCGGTCGAGTCCCTTACCGAACAGGTTCTGATCCAGACCAGCGGCTATTCGATGATCCTCTTGCACGCAGAATTACGTGAGGATGATGATGCCGGGGACTATGGTAGTCGCGGTTGGAACACCCGCTAGTCGGCGCGTCCGGTCTGCTGACTCCAAGCCAGTTCTGCCCTGTTTTCCTGATCCGGACTCCCTGTTTCTTAATTTGGAATTCCCTGTTCCGCGGAAAAAATTCCCTGTTGCGTTTCTAGGGAATTTTGGCCTGTAGCCCGTAGAAAACATGGATTCCTGACGGTCAAAGGGGGCCGAAAAAAGCAATATTCCCTGTAGATTCCCTGCTAACAGGGAAATCGGGAGTAAGACCAGTTCGACTGCGACTGCGTCGCCCACCATTCGCTAAAAGGCCCCGATCATCGGGGCCTTTTTCGTTTGGCCTGCCTTAAGCATGTGCGGGCAAGGCCGGTACCGTTTCAGCGCGCTTGCGATGCGCGGGGCCTGTAGCTAAGGCACCGGCGCAAGCACTTTCGGGGAAAGACATCGGTATGGCAAAGATCAAGGTAGCAAACCCAATCGTCGAAATGGACGGCGATGAGATGACCCGCATCATCTGGCAGTGGATCCGTGAACGGCTGATCCTGCCCTACCTCGACATTGATCTGAAGTATTTCGATCTCTCGGTGGAAAAGCGCGATGAGACGGGCGACCAGATTACCATCGATTCGGCCAATGCCACCAAGCAATATGGCGTCGCCGTAAAGTGCGCGACGATCACTCCTGATGAGGCGCGCGTCGAAGAATTCAAGCTCAAGAAGATGTGGAAGTCGCCCAACGGCACAATTCGCAACATTCTGGGCGGCGTGGTTTTTCGGGAACCGATCGTTATTTCCAACGTTCCGCGCCTCGTTCCGGGCTGGACCGATCCCATCGTCGTCGGCCGCCACGCATTCGGTGACCAATACCGCGCGACCGATACGCTGATCCCCGGTCCCGGCACGCTGCGGCTGGTGTTCGAAGGCGATGACGGCAAGAATATCGATCTTGAAGTGTTCAAGTTCCCCAGCGCCGGTGTGGCGATGGCGATGTACAACCTTGACGATTCAATCCGCGATTTCGCCCGCGCCAGCTTCAACTACGGCCTCGATCTGGGCTGGCCGGTTTATCTTTCGACCAAGAACACCATCCTCAAGGCGTATGATGGCCGCTTCAAGAATCTGTTCCAGGAAATTTTTGACACCGAAGGCTTTGCCGAAAAGTTCGCCGCCAAGGGCATGATTTACGAGCACCGCCTGATCGATGACATGGTTGCCTCGGCTCTCAAGTGGAGCGGCAAGTTCGTCTGGGCCTGCAAAAACTACGATGGCGACGTGCAGTCAGACATCGTCGCGCAGGGTTTCGGCAGCCTTGGCCTGATGACTTCGGTGCTGATGGCACCCGATGGCAAAACCGTCGAAGCCGAAGCTGCGCACGGCACCGTAACCCGCCATTACCGCCAGCATCAGGCGGGCAAGGCGACCAGCACCAACCCCATCGCATCAATCTTCGCATGGACCCGCGGGCTCATGTACCGCGGCAAGTTCGATAACACGCCAGACGTGGTGGCCTTCGCCGAAACGCTCGAGCGCGTGTGCATCGAAACCGTGGAAAGCGGCAAGATGACCAAGGATCTCGCGATCCTCATCGGCCCCAATCAGCCGTGGCTGACAACCGAGGGCTTCTTCGAGGAAGTCGTGAAGAACCTTGAAGCGGCGATGGCCTGAACTTCGCAATCATTTGAGCTGATAATCCGGCCCGCTGCTCCCACGAGCGGCGGGCCGAATTGCGTTTGTGCAGTGTTCCAATCGATACGGTGACAAGCGGACGCCCGCACCCTAACCTGCATTGATGTCCACCCCTGCCCCATTCTCACCGACCTCACCTCTGGGTGACGCCTTGATCATTCTGGCGGCGGCCGGGATTGTCATTCCGGTATTTGCCCGGTTCCGCATCACGCCGGTCATTGGCTTCATTCTGGTTGGGCTGCTGGTCGGACCCTTCGGGCTCGGCGGGCAGGTCGCCCGGTTCCCTTGGCTCAGCTATATAACAATTTCGCACCCCAGTGGTTTGCAACCCTTTGCTGAGTTCGGCATTATCCTGCTACTGTTCTCAGTGGGACTTGAGTTATCGTTTGACCGGCTGTGGGCGATGCGTCGGCAGGTGTTTGGGCTGGGCGCGCTGGAAATGCTCGGCGCGTCGTCGCTGATTGCCGCTGGCCTATATGCTCTGGGCAACTCGCCCGGCACAGCGGTCGCGCTGGGATTGGCGCTGGCGTTATCCTCCACCGCGCTGGTGCTTCGCATCACCGATACGCGAACGCCGGTGGGCCGCGCCGCGCTTTCCATGCTGCTGTTCGAAGACATTGCACTGGTGCCGATCATCTTCCTGCTCGGCGCGATGGGACGCGGTGATGCAGCACAGGGCACTGATGCGATGATCCACACACTGTGGACGGGCGCGCTGGTTATTGTGCTTTTGCTGGCAGTCGGCCGTTTGGTCCTACCCACGTTGTTCGCCCAGGCCGCGCGGACCAAAAGCCCCGAACTTTTCCTGGCGGCCAGCCTGCTGGTGGTCATCATCGCCTCGCTGCTGACTTCGGCTGTCGGCCTATCGCCCATCGTCGGCGCGCTGATAGCTGGGCTACTGATCGCCGAGACCGAATATCACGGTGAAGTCGGCGCGATGACCGCACCGTTCAAGGGGCTGGCGCTCGGGGTGTTTCTGATCACCGTCGGAATGGGGCTCGATCTCGGGCTCGTCTGGGCACGATTGGGGGAGGTTTCGCTGGCGGTTGCCGCCGTCCTGATGGTCAAAGCGGCGGTTACCGGGGTGCTTTTGAAGCTGATGGGAGCGCGCGCGGGCACTTCAACCGAGGCGGGCATTCTCCTCGCCAGCCCATCGGAAACCACGCTAATCGTGCTTACCGCAGCGGTCAGCGCCCGGCTGATCGGTGCGGACGCAGCGCAGTTTTGGCAGATCGTCACCGCTATCGGCCTCACGGTAACGCCGCTCTTGGCCGCGCTCGGACGGCGGCTTGGGCGGCGGGTTGACCGCGATAGCGCGCCGTCCGCCGCCTATGAAAATGATGAGCCTCGCGCGCTAATCGTCGGTTTTGGCCGGGTTGGCAGGCTGGTGGCCGATATGCTGCGCGAACACGGCAAACCCTTCATCGCCATCGACAGCGACGCAGATCTTGTCCGGGCCGGCGCGCGCGATGGCTATCCCGTAACCTACGGCGATGCTGCGCGGAGCGGATCGCTGGTGCGGATGGGGCTGGACGAGGCCTCTGCTGTGATCCTCACGATGGACGATCCCAATGGCGCGCGAAGGCTGGTTAAACAACTCAAAGCCGAGCATCCAGACCTGCCCATCATCGCCCGCGCCCGCGATGCCAGCCACGCCGCGCAACTTTACAAGGCCGGGGCCAGCCACGCGGTGCCCGAAACGCTCGAAAGCTCGCTGCAATTGTCAGAGGCGGTGCTGGTCGATCTGGGTGTGCCCATGGGCCTGGTGATCGCCTCCATCCACGAAAAACGCGACGAATTTCGTGCGCAGATTATGGAGGAGGGGGATCTGGAGGAGAAGCCGAGACTGCGCAGTTCGGGGCTGCGCGACCGGCTTGGGTAGGGGTGAATGGGTTGGGATGGGAT
>JAYVNC010000214.1:0-4162 GCA_043758655.1 Novosphingobium sp. | reverse complement strand
GGACCGACGACGCTGAAGGATATGGTCGGGGCCAATCATGATTACCGGGGGGATTGGTGATGGCCGCCGTAACGCGCAACATAACCCCCTCTCCCTGTGGGGGAGAGGGTTGGGGTGTGGGGGTTCCCACATCTCGCACAGGCACCGCCGCACACCCACATCCAACTTCGCCTAGCGCGTTTCACGCGCAAGGCTGCGTATCCTTCTCCCTCCAGGGAGAAGGGGGAGTGGAAGTGAACTTTCTAACCCTTCACCACAACACGCTCCACACCCCACACCCGCTCATCCTGAGCCTGTCGAAGGACGCGCGGTACAGTGGACCCAGACGCAACCCACGGCGCGGGTGCTTCGACAGGCTCAGCATGAGCGGGCTTTTAAAGCGATGCGGGTTTCTAGGGTTGAGCAGCTGTTTGGCGATACGCAGGTTTTTGCGATGAGGCAGGTATCAACATGAGCATCGTCACCATCGCCGTCGTCCTCGTCGCCATCCTGATCGCGTGGAAGATCCTCACTGGCGTGATTAAACTCGGCGTGATCGCGGCAATTGTCGTGGGCGGAGTCTATTTCCTGTCGCGGGGGGGCATGTAATGGCGCTCGCCGACAAAGACCGCATCTTCACCAACCTCTATGGCTACCAGCCATGGAACCTCGCCGCCGCGCAAAAACGCGGTGATTGGGACGATACCAAGGCGCTGCTAGCGCTCGGGCGCGATAAAATCGTTGAGGAAATCAAGGCGAGCAATCTGCGCGGGCGCGGCGGGGCGGGGTTCCCCACCGGGCTCAAGTGGTCGTTCATGCCCAAGGTGCCCAACCCTGAACGCCCGAGCTTCCTCGTCATCAATGCCGACGAATCCGAGCCCGGCTCGTGCAAAGACCGCGAGATTATCCGCCACGATCCGCATAAGCTGATCGAAGGCGCGCTGGTGGCGGGCTTCGCGATGGGCGCGCGCGCGGCCTATATTTACATTCGCGGCGAATATATCCGTGAGGCCGAAACTCTGTTTTCCGCCGTGCAGGAAGCCTATGATGCGGGGCTGATCGGCAAGAACGCCTGCAAATCAGGCTATGATTTTGACGTGTTCGTTCATCGCGGCGCGGGGGCTTACATTTGCGGCGAAGAAACCGCGATGCTCGAATCGCTCGAAGGCAAAAAGGGCCAACCGCGCCTGAAACCGCCATTCCCGGCGGGCGCAGGCCTCTATGGCTGCCCGACAACCGTGAACAACGTCGAATCGATCGCCGTCGCCCCCACAATCCTGCGGCGCGGCGCGGCGTGGTTTTCCAGCTTCGGGCGCGAGGGCAACAAGGGCACCAAGCTGTTCCAGATTTCCGGCCACGTCGATAAACCCTGCGTCGTCGAAGAGGAAATGAGCATTCCGTTCCGCGAACTGATCGAGCGCCACTGCGGCGGGATCAGAGGCGGGTGGGACAATCTGCTCGCGGTGATTCCCGGCGGCTCATCGGTGCCGCTGGTCCCAGCGGACCAGTGCTTTGACATGCCGATGGATTTCGATGGCTGCAAGGCAGTCGGCTCCGGCCTCGGCACTGCTGCGGTGATTGTCATGGACAAAAGCACCGACATCGTCCGCGCCATTTCGCGGCTGTCCTATTTCTACAAGCATGAAAGCTGCGGCCAATGCACCCCCTGCCGCGAAGGCACCGGCTGGATGTGGCGCATGATGGAACGCCTGCGCACCGGCGATGCTGATGTCAGCGAGATCGATATGCTCCAGCAGGTGACCAAGCAGGTTGAGGGCCACACGATTTGCGCGCTCGGTGATGCGGCGGCCTGGCCGATTCAGGGGCTGATCAAGCATTTCAGGCCTGAGCTGGAACGGCGGATTGCCGAGAATGTGCGGGAGGCGGCGGAGTGATCGTTGTAAAATCAAAAACGCTGATAGGCATGTCGCTATTTATGGGCGGGTTCGCGATCTTAAGTCTCATCGGCTTAGCTAATTCGGGGATCGGAGATCATCTTTGGTCGTTCTTGATGGGACTTATTAACGATGCGCTAGGTGCGGCTGCCGCGATAACAATCTTTCAAGGAAAAAGGTCCGCGAAAAAGTGGTTTGTATGGTCGTGCGTAACTGCGCTCGCGACCGTTCCGCTGATCTGGTTCGAGAAACCTCAAGGTCCGGCTGGAGTCTATGTCGCGATGTTTGTGCTTATGGCCATCATTTGCGGGATATTTTGGGGAATTTTGAGCTGGAAGAGCACCGCACTTGACCAACCGCCCATTGGAGTTCCCGATGCCTAAACTCACCGTAGACGGCATCGAACTCGAAGTTCCCGCCGGGGCCACTGTGCTCCAGGCCTGCGAGCTTGCGGGCAAGGAAATTCCGCGCTTTTGCTATCACGAGCGGCTGTCCATCGCGGGCAATTGCCGGATGTGTCTGGTTGAGGTTTCGCCCGGACCGCCAAAGCCGGCTGCGAGCTGCGCGATGCCTGCCAGTGAAGGTCAGGTGATCCGCACCGACAGCGCGATGGTCAAAAAGGCGCGCGAAGGCGTGATGGAATTTCTGCTGATCAACCACCCGCTCGATTGCCCGATTTGCGATCAGGGCGGCGAGTGCGATTTGCAGGATCAGGCGATGGCCTATGGTCGCGGGGCCTCGCGCTATGATGAGAACAAGCGCGCGGTGACTGACAAATACATGGGGCCGCTGATCGCGACCACCATGACGCGCTGCATCCATTGCACCCGCTGCGTGCGGTTCAGCGAGGAAGTGGCCGGGGTGGACGAAATCGGCGCGCTTTATCGCGGTGAGGTGATGCAAATCACCACTTACCTCGAAAAAGCTGCCCGGCATGAAATGTCGGCCACTGTCATAGATTTATGCCCGGTGGGCGCGCTGACTTCAAAGCCTTATGCCTTTGAAGCGCGGCCGTGGGAGTTGAAGAAAACGCTGTCGATTGATGTATCCGATGCCTGCGGGGCGAACATTCGTTTGGATTCGCGCGGGCGTGAGGTGTTGCGCATCCTCCCGCGCAACAATGATGACGTCAACGAGGAATGGATTTCCGACAAGGCGCGCTATCAGGTTGATGGCCTAACCAAGCGGCGGCTTGATCGCCCTTGGTTGCGCAAAAATGGTAAGCTGGTCGCGGCGAGCTGGGACGAGGCCTTTGCCGCGATTGCTCAGGTGAAGCCGGGGGCTTCGGTAGGGGTTGTCGCTGGCGATTTGGTCGATTGCGAAACGATGTTCGCTGCCAAGGCTTTGGCGGGGGCGATGGGATCGACTTTGCTTGAAGGCCGCCAGACCGGGTTGGATTATGATTGCTCCAACTTGGCAGCGGTGAAATTCAATTCGGGCTTCTCAGGCATTGAAACTGCGGACGCGATTTTGATCGTGGGTAGCAATGTCCGCATTGAAGCGCCGCTGGTCAATGTCCGCATCCGCAAAGCGGTGAAGCGCGGGGCGAAGGTTTTTGTCGTCGGGCCTGAATGGGAGACGACCTATCCGGCGACATTCCTCGGCAATGATCTCGCCGTGTTGGACAATTTGCCTGCTGCGGTGACCGAGGCGATGACCAAGACGGAGCGTCCGGCGGTGATTTTGGGCGGTGCAGGGCTGGCAAAGGGCGCGTTGAGCGCTTTGTTGACCACTTGTGCGCCATTTGCAGTGCTCTCCGGCGCATGGAATGGCTTCAATGTTTTGCACATGGCGGCGAGCCGGATGGGCGGGCTGATGCTCGGCTATGCGCAGAAGGGCGGCATCGCGGATCTGGCCGCGGCCAAGCCCAAACTGCTGATTTCCTTGGGTGCGGACGAGGTGGACTACGCGAAATTCGCCGATTCTATCGTGGTTTACATCGGCCACCACGGCGATAGGGGCGCGCACGCCGCCGATATTATCCTGCCATCCGCCGCCTTCAGCGAGAAGGCCGGGACTTACGTGAACACCGAAGGCCGCGTGCAATTCGCTGATAAAGCAGTGTTTTCTCCCGGCGATGCGCGCGAGGACTGGACGATTTTGCGGGCCATGGCTGATGCTCTCGGGGTTAAAGTTGGCTTCGATACCTTTGACGGATTGCGCGCGGCGATGATTGCTGCGGTCCCTGCGTTGGGGGTTGAGGGACTGGCGAACTACGGCGCGATGCCTAAGTCTCTGAAAGCAAAAGTGAATGGCGTGATAGAAGGCTATCCAATCAAAGACTTCTA
>JAYVNC010000213.1:0-4164 GCA_043758655.1 Novosphingobium sp. | reverse complement strand
GCTATGGCACCGGCGCCGACGCCCAGGTCCGGCGCATAACCCGCCCGGTCGGCGCATCGCTGCTGGTAAAGGTTGGCGGGACGGTGATGACCACCGGCTGGACGCTGAGCGCGGAAGGGACAGTAGCCTTCACCACCCCGCCCGCCACCGGGGCTGAAGTGCGCGCGGGCTTCCTGTTCGATGTCCCCGTCCGCTTTGCCGACGATCATCTACAAATCTCAGGCCATGCCTTTGCCGCGGGCGAGGCACCGAGCGTGCCGGTAATTGAAATCCGGGAAGCCGCATGACCCGCGTCTGGTTTTCCGAGTCCCTCGAAACCGTGGCAACATTTTGGCGGGTGGCGCGCAGCGACGGGATGACGCTCGGTTTCACCACGCATGATAGCGACCTGTGGTTCGATGGCGTGCTCCATCGCGCGGTGCCCGGCATGCTGCCATCGGCGATCCGGCGGTCTGCAGACTTCGAGCCTGACAGCGCCGACGTTGAAGGCGCGCTTAGCCACGAATCGATTTCGTCGGAAGATCTGGCGGCAGGGCGCTATGACGGCGCGCGCGTTGCCATCGGCGTGGTCGATTGGGAAACCCGCGAGCGCCACGTACTATATCGCGGGGCAATCGGATCGGTCACCGAAGAGGACGGCAAGTTCACCGCGCAGCTCGCATCGCGCAAGGCCGAACTTCAGCGCGACCCGATCCCACGCACCAGCCCGACCTGCCGCGCGGTTTTCTGCGGCCCCGGCTGCACACTGTCAGCGGCGCGTTTCACACATGATGCCGTGCTCGGTTCGGCGAATGTTACGCAGAACAGCATGACCATTGCCGGCCTCTCCGATCCTTCGATCTACGTCGGCGGCTCGCTGCGGATTATCGACGGCCCGCTCGCAGGCGCGGGCGGGCAGGTGATCGGCCTCGCCGGTGTCGCGCTGGTTGTCGACCTGCCGCTTGATGTGGCCCCCGCGCCAGGAACCCGGTTGCGGCTGCGCGAAGGCTGCGACCGGACGTTGGCCACCTGCGCCGCGCGCTTTGCCAATGCGGTCAATTTTCAAGGCGAGCCGTTCCTTCCGGGCAATGACTTGGTCGCCCGCTATCCCGCAGCCAGCGGATGACGCCGCGTGATTTGGCGCTGGCGGCGGAAAGCTTGCTCGGCGTTCCGTTCCGATTGCACGGGCGCGATCCGGCCACAGGGATTGATTGCATTGGTCTGTTGGTGAGCAGTCTTGCCGTCTGCGGAAAGAAAGCTGCTTTGCCCACCGGCTATAGCCTGCGCACGGGCAGGTGGGACGGGCTCGAACACTTTGCTGATCAACTTGGGTTCCGCGAATGCCACGGCCCATTCCAGCCTGGCGACATCAGCTTGTTCCAACCGTCACCTGCGCAGCTCCACTTCGCCATCTCAGCGCTTTCCACTTCCGGCTTTGTCGAAGCCCACGCAGGCCTGCGCCGCGTGGTCATCAGTCCAGCCCCAAGCCCCTATCCGCTATTGCGGCTTTGGCGGTTTAACTCCGAAAATTGAGGATCAATCATGGCAACGCTGGTGTTTTCGGCAATTGGTTCGTTGTTCGGTGGGCGTATTGGCGGCGCGATTGGTGCGATAATCGGCAATCAGGTTGATCATCTGCTGCTTGGCGGCGGTGGATCGCGAGAGGGGCCTCGGCTCAAAGAACTGTCGGTCACGACATCGAGTTACGGCAGCCCGATCCCGCGCGTTTTCGGCACAATGCGCCTACCCGGAACCATCGTCTGGTCAACCGACCTTGCCGAACATAAAGACAAGCAAGGCGGCGGCAAGGGCAAGCCATCCACCATTACGTATAGCTACACCGCCTCATTTGCCGTCGTGCTCGCCAGTCGCGCGCTGTCAGGCATTGGCCGGGTCTGGGCCGATGGCAACCTGCTGCGCGGGACGGCTGGCGATATGAAAGTCGGCGGAACGATGCGCTTTTACAGCGGATCAGCGGCGCAGGCGGCGGATACGCTGATGGCGGCTGCCGAGGGCGCAGGCAATTGTCCAGCCTATCGCGGCAGCGCCTATGTTGTGTTCGAAGGCCTGCAGCTTGGCGATTTTGGCAACCGCATTCCGGCGTTGACCTTCGAAGTCTTCACCAATGATGCGGCGATAACGCTCGCGCCGCTGTTCGAAGGCGTGCTCGATGATGTTGTCGCCGATGTGGCCTTGGCAGGCGTTACCGGCATCAGCTGCGAAGGGCCGCTGGTCGATATGTTGGCGCAGCTTGATCCCGCATTCCCCATCGATTGCGATGTCAGCGGTGCAGTTCTGACCATCCAGCGCGAAGCCGCATCATCGCCGCGCATGATGCGCGAGGCTGCGGTTGCATCGCAGGACGATGGCTTCGGGGCGAAGTCTGGCTTCGTGCGCAAACGCCTTCCGCCTCCCGCAGTTCAGCCGGGGATCTTGCGCTATTACGATGTCGGTCGCGATTTCCAACCCGGCTTGCAGCGCGCTCCCGGAAGGCCCCGGCCGGGGCAGCCGAGCAGTGTCGAACTGCCGGTGGCGATGGCCGCTGATGATGCGCGCAGTTTGATCGCGGCGGTGGTTCACCGCGCGAAATGGGCGCGGCAAACAATCGCCTGGCGCACCGCCGAGCTCGATCCCGATGTCGTTCCCGGCGCTCTGGTAACTGTTCCGGGTGAAGCGGGGCTGTGGCGGGTCAGCGATTGGGAGTGGTGTGACAAGGGGGTCGAGCTGTCGCTTACGCGGAGCTACGCTTCGGTAGGCGCAGCGCAGGCCGTCCCCTCAGATCCGGGGCGGATCAATGCGCCTGCCGATGCGCTGACCGGACCCACCATTCTGGCAGCATTCGAATTGCCGTGGGATGGCACGGGCAGCGGCGACACCCCGCTGGTTTTCGCGGCGGCATCTTCGCCCTCTGCGGGGTGGAGTGGGGCGGCGTTGTTTGCCGATCACGGCGATGGCCAGTTGATATCGCTCGGCAGCACCGGGCGGAGCCGCGCGGTGATCGGCCACGCCACTATCGCGCTTGCGGCGGCAAATCCCAATCTCATTGATCGAAGCTCAACGATTACCATCCAACTCGTGGGTGCCGATCTTGCTTTGACGAGCTGCACGACCGGCCAGCTTGCCGTCGGCGCAAATCGCGCGTTGCTGGGGGAGGAGGTCATTCAATTCGCCAATGCAGAGGCGCTGGGCGGCGGCTTATGGCGGCTGTCCGGCCTGCTCAGAGGGCGCGGCGGCGGCGAGGCTGCGATAAACGGCCATGTGGCGGGCGAAGCTTTCGTATTGCTCGACGGAACCGCCTCTGCGCTCGATTCGGCAGTGGTGGGAGTGCTGCCGGCAACGCTCATATCGGCGATAGGAATGGGCGACGCGGCGCAAGTGACCAGCGCGGTGATAAACAATGGCATAACCCGCAGGCCCCTGTTGCCAGTGCATGCGAGAAGCCAAGACACCGCAGATGGAAGCCTCAAGCTAAACTGGACACGCCGCGCGCGCGGGGCCTGGACATGGCTCGACGGGGTCGATGCGCCATTGCACGAACAATCAGAGGCCTATGAGGTAGCGCTCGGCCCGATTGATACGCCGCTCGCCGCATGGAACACCACGGTGCCTGAGCTGATAATCAGCGCCGCAGAACGCGCTTTGCTGTCTGCCACCGCATCGGGCCAGCCATTATGCGTCCGGCAAAAGGGCAGCTACGCGCTCTCCGAGCCGCTCCACCTCGCCGATCTGACATGACCTTAGAAACAGGATGATGCCATGAGTGACCCCATCACATTTGAATCGACCACGCCGCGCTTTGGCCTTCCATTGCTTTATGCCGGACAGGCGCAAAAGGAGGTTTTCGTCAACGAAAGCCTGTCGATCGCCGACGCGCTTCTGCACTGCGCCATTGAAAGCGAAACGCCGACTCCGCCTGTTGCGCCTGCTGACGGAATGGCTTGGCTGGTGGCGACCGGCGCCACCGGAATTTGGACCGGAAAGGCTGGAATGCTCGCCTTCCGTCAGGGCGGACAGTGGCTTTATGTCGCCCCGCGCGATGGCATGCGGCTGGTCAACAAGGCTAGCGCGCAGGATATCCGGCGGGTCGCGGGGGCGTGGCTGGCACCTAATGTGCCATCAGCGCCAACGGGCGGGGGAACCATTGACGCGGAAGCGCGTTCTGCCATCACCGGATTGATTCAGAAG
>JAYVNC010000212.1:0-4166 GCA_043758655.1 Novosphingobium sp. | reverse complement strand
GCCTTCGAGCGCCATGAGTGGGGGTAGGAGTGCTTGTAATCGGCGGAGGCCGCGAGCAAGCCGCCTGCCTCGCGCAGGTCCGAACAGATCGGGCCATCAGGCGCGTTGAACTTTGGGTTGATGACCGAGCCTTGCCCGCCGAGCCAAGCCCAGTCCGCGCGATATTTGCCATCGCCTTCGACCGCGAACACCGGCTCGATGCCGTGCGCCTTGCACAGCAGAAAATCGTCCTCGCCATGATCCGGCGCCATGCGGACGAGGCCGGTGCCGCTGTCGGTGGTGACGAAATCGCCGGGCAGGAACGGACGCGGGCGGAGGTAGAATTCGGCGAGCGGACTCTGCTTATTAAAGCCCTCCCCCTGGAGGGGGAGGGTTGGGTGGGGGTGTTCGGCGCTCGTTGGTGTGGGAACCCCCACCCCCGACCCCTCCCCAACGGGGAGGGGGGAAGTGAAGAGCTTGGCCATCGGATGACGGGCGATGGTTCCGGCTAGGTCGGAGCCTTTGATCGTCCAAGGCTGATCAAAGGCCGCTTGGAAGATCGACCAAAGTGGTTCCTTTTCACTGCCATCCAAATCGATTGGCGGCCAAGCCTGCTTAGCTAATCGCTCCATAAACGGCGTCAGAAGCGTTTCAGCAACGACATTGTAGATCGGCTTATCGGGCGACCAATGCTGATCGTCGAATACAAGATAATTTATATCAGGTCCGTAAGCGATCGCCTGATTGGCAGGGATCGTCCAAGGCGTTGTTGTCCAGATGACTGCGCGAATTTCTGCTCCAGTATCAAGCAGATTCTTGATCACGGAGCCTTCTGGCGCATCAACAATCTCAAACGCCACATCGATCTGCGTCGAGACAATATCCTCGTACTCAACCTCAGCCTCAGCCAAGGCAGTCTTCTCAACCGGCGACCACATCACCGGCTTGGAACCGCGATACAATTGGCCGGATTCGGCGAACTTCATCAGCTCGGCAACAATCGTCCCTTCGGCCTGCGGGTCCATCGTCAGATAGGGATGATCCCAATCGGCATTGACCCCCAGCCGCTTGAGTTGTTCGCGCTGTTTATCGACCCAGCCTTGGGCATAGGCGCGGCATTCGGCGCGGAACTCGCCCGGATCGACCTGATCCTTGTCGAGCTTTTTCTTGCGGTATTGCTCCTCAACCTTCCACTCGATGGGAAGACCGTGGCAATCCCAACCGGGAACATAGGGCGCGTCTTTGCCGAGCAATGTCTGCGTGCGGACCACCATGTCCTTGAGGATATGGTTGAGCGCGTGGCCGACGTGAATATCGCCATTGGCATAGGGCGGGCCATCGTGAAGGATGAACTTTTCGCGACCTTGGCGTGCGGCGCGCAGTTGCTCATAAAGCCCATCCGCCTGCCAGCGCGCGAGAATGCCCGGCTCCTTTTGCGGCAGCCCGGCCTTCATGGGGAAATCAGTCTTCGGCAGGAAGACGGTGTCTCGATAGTCGCGCTGTTCAGTCATATGGCGCGGGCCTTAGCGAGGCGCGTGGCGTTGCGCAATTTTTGGTTCGCGCAGAGGCGCAGAGGGGTTGTGCCCTCGGCGAAGCCGACTTCCATTCAGACGACGCAGCAAAGACGAAGTTGCAATCAATGAAGAGGCCTGCGGCGCAAGAAATATCTCCGCGCCTCTGCGCCTCTGCGCGAAACCAATTTCTACGCCGCTCCCAGCGCAGCTCTAGCCGCATCGCAATCCTTTGCCATCTGCACCATCAGCGCGTCCATCGAATTGAACTTTTCCTCACCGCGCAGGAAGTGGTGGAAGGCGACTTCGATTTCCTGCCCATAAAGATCGCCGTCAAAATCGAAGAAGTGCGGCTCGAGCAATTCCCTCGGCGGATCGAAGCTGGGGCGGATGCCAAGGTTTGCCGCGCCGTCTAAAACGCGGCCATCGGCAAACTTCCCCCGCACCGCATAGATGCCATAGCGCGGGCGCAGGTAGGTGGCCATTTCGACATTGGCGGTGGGGAAGCCGAACAGGCGGCCGTTCTTGTCACCGTGCTGGACGATTCCCCGCACCGCAAAAAACCGAGTGAGCATGCGCGCGGCCTCGGTGCAGTCTCCCGCCTTCAGAGCATCGCGGATGCGGCTCGATGACACCGGGCCGTGCGCATCGTGGACCGGGCCGACGGTGCGCGTGGCAATGCCGGATTCGCCGCCGACATCGTGCAGCACCTGCGAATTGCCGCCCCGGCCTTTGCCGAAAGTAAAATCCTCGCCAGTGACCACGCCTGCCGCGCTGAGGTGCGCGGCGAGCAGGCCTTCAATCCATTCGCGCGCGGTCAAATTGGCGACCCGCGCATCGAACTGGACCACCAGCATGGCGTCAGCCCCGGCGGCGGCGAACAGGTCTTGGCGCTGATCGAGCGTAGTCAGACGGAAGGGTTCAGCGTCGGGCCGGAAGAAGCGCACCGGATGCGGATCGAAAGTGGCGACTATCGCGGGACGTGCTTCTGCTTTGGCCCAGCGAATCGCCTCGCCCACCACCGCCTGATGGCCGAGGTGGAAGCCATCGAAATTGCCCAGCGCGACAATGCCGCCTTTGAGCGCTTCGGGGACAGGCTGGCGGGAATCGAGGCGGATCATTGTGCGGGCAGCTATAGGGTCCGGCGCAGCGTAACAAAAGCATAGGCTGGTTTGCCGTCCACGCTTGCATGATTCTCGCGCGCGACTTCGCGCCATTCGGGGTCGAGCGGGGGCATGTGGGTGTCGCCCTGATATTCGCCATGCACCTCGGTGAGTTCGATCCATTCGGCGAGCGGCAGGAACTGCGCATAGACTTCTGCACCGCCGATTACCGCCACCGGGGCATCGCCCGCCAGTATCAGTGCGTCGTTCACACTCCGCGCAACTTCCGCGCCGTGGGCCTGCCACGTGGTATCGCGGGTCAGCACAATATGGCGGCGGCCGGGAAGCGGTGAGGGGAAGCTGTCAAAGGTTTTGCGCCCCATGATCATCGCCTTGCCGGTGGTCAGCGCCTTGAAATGCTTGAGGTCAGCGGGCAAGTGCCATGGCAGGCCGCCGTTATTGCCGATCACGCCATTATCGGCGCGGGCATAGATCAGGAACAGTTCGGCGCTCACGCCAGCGACAGCCGCGTGACATGGCCCATCTTGCGTCCGGGGCGCACTGCGGCCTTGCCATAAAGATGCAGATGGTTGGCCGGATCGCGAAGAATTTCCGCCCAATCGTGAACATCATCGCCGATCAGATTGTGCATCGCCACGCCGCTCGCTGCCAGCGCGGTATCGCCGAGCGGGAGGCCGCAGATCGCGCGCACGTGGTTTTCAAACTGGCTGGTAATCGCCCCTTCGATGGTCCAGTGGACCGAATTGTGCACGCGCGGGGCCATTTCGTTGAACACCGGGCCAGCATCGGTGGCGAAGAATTCGAGCGTGAGCACCCCGACATAGTCGAGCGCTTGGGCAACCTTGCTGGCAAGCGCGCGAGCCTCAGCGACTTGGCCTTGAACAAATGCCGATGCCGGAAGCGTCGAGGTTGCCAGAATGCCGCTGCGGTGGACGTTTTCGGGCGTGTCCCAAAACCGCAAGTCGCCGTCCGCCCCCCGGCACAGCAGCACCGAGAATTCGGCACGGAAATCGACGAACTGTTCGTAGATCATCGGCGTTGCGGGAAGGTTTAGCCCTTCAGCATCACCCGGCGACATAATCCGCCACTGGCCTTTGCCGTCATAGCCCTCACGCCGGGTCTTGAGCACGCCGGGGGTGCCGATTTGGGTAATGGCGGCGGCAAGATCGGCGGGCGAATCGACCGCCCCCCAGCGTGCAGGCTTTCCGCCCAGCTCTTCGACGAAGCGTTTCTCGCTGACCCGGTCCTGCGCACATTCGAGCGCGCGCGGGTGGGCAAGCAGCGGCACTGCGCCCAAGGCAACCAAAGGCGCAACGGGGACATTCTCAAACTCATAGGTCACCACCGCGCATTCAGCGGCGAACCCCGCGAGAGCTTCGGCATCATCCCATGCAGCGCACGTAAAACCGCTGCACATTTCGGCGGCGATGCTGTTCGGCTCGGGCGCATAAATGTGCGCGCGGTAGCCGAGCTGGGCTGCGGCCATGGCGAGCATGCGGCCCAATTGGCCTCCGCCAAGGATACCGATGGTTTCGCCGGGGGGGATGATGTT
>JAYVNC010000211.1:0-4210 GCA_043758655.1 Novosphingobium sp. | reverse complement strand
CTTCTCGCTCAGCGCCGCCTCCGACAGATAGGTGATGTGCGCCGCCATCCGCGCGACCGAAAGCCCAGCATCAGGCGCCTTGCCGGTGCCATAGTAGGCGCCTTCCTGCCAGTTCGGATCGGCCATAATCGCCTGCCGCCCAACCTCCTGAAAAGCGATGTTCTGCGCCGGCATCTCACCCGTCGCAGCAATCGCCAGCACGCGTTCCACTCTATCGGGCCAGTGCGCGGCGAGGCTAAGCGCCTGCATTCCGCCCATCGATCCGCCGACAACCGCATGCAAACGCGCCACCCCCAGGGTATCAATCAAGGCAATATGCGCGCGGACCATATCGCGGATGGTGATAACCGGAAAGCGCATGCCCCAAGGCTTGCCGTCCAGCCCCGCGCTCGAAGGTCCGCTGGTGCCGAGGCACGATCCGAGCACGTTGGGGCAAATGACATAGAACCGGTCGGTATCAATCGGTTTGCCGGGGCCAACCGTGCGGTCCCACCAGCCGGGCTTGCCGGTGATCGGATGCGGGCTGGCGACATATTGATCGCCGGTGGTCGCATGGCAGATTAGCACCGCGTTATCGCCCGCCGCGTTGAGGCTGCCGTATGTCTCGTAAGCGATACGTGCGCCAACCAGCGGCGTGCCGCAATCAAGCGGCAACGGCGCGGCGAGTTCCAGTACGGTGCTGGCGCTTAGGTGGGCGGCTTTAGCCATGGCGGCGGACTAGGGGGGGCGTCCGCCGCCTGTCAATGGGGTGGCAATGCCGCGTGAGGGTGCTAAGGCGCGCGGGCCATGAGCCGAGCGCCTACCCCGAAAAGCTGGATCGCCGCGATCCACGCCTATGTTCCCGGCAAAAGCACGGGTGATGACGGGCGTCCACTGATCAAATTATCGGCCAATGAGAACCCGCTGGGGACCAGCGCGGCGGCCATTGCGGCGCGGACTGAAGCTGCGAGTGCCAACCGTTATCCAGACCCAGACAGCATGGAGCTTCGCGCCGCGATTGGCGCGGTTCACGGAATTGATCCCGCGCGGATTGTGATGGGCACCGGCTCGGACGAACTGCTTAATCTTGCGGCGCAGGGTTTTGCCGGGGTTGGCGACGAGGTGATCTACGTCCGCTATGGCTTTTCGGTCTATGACATCGCGGCAAGGCGATGCGGGGCGAGCCCGGTAATTGCTCCCGATCTGGATTACGGCACCGATGTTGACGCGTTGCTGGCGCTGGTCACGCCGCAAACCCGCGTGGTGTATGTTGCCAATCCAAACAACCCAACCGGATCGTTCCTGCCAAAGGGTGAGATCGCGCGGCTTCACTCGGGCATTCCAGCCGATGTGCTGCTGGTGCTCGATCAGGCTTATGCCGAATATTTAGCACCTGAAGATGATGACGGCGCGCTGGCCTTGGCCGAGGCGCACAGCAACGTCCTCGTCACGCGCACCTTCTCAAAAATCTATGGCCTTGCGGGCGAGCGGATTGGCTGGGCCACCAGCGCGCCGGCAATCATCGACACGCTCAACCGCATTCGCGGGCCGTTCAACGTTTCCAACACCGGGCAGGCGATGGCCGGGGCGGCGGTGGCGGATCAAGCCTTCGTCGAGTCTGCGCGGACACACAACGCCGCGACCCGTGCGCGCTTCATTGTCGCATTGGAGGCTTTGGGCAACCATGGCCTCCGCCCGCTGCCAAGCGAGGCCAACTTCGTGCTCATCCTGTTTTCGGGTAAGCTGACCGCCGAGATGGCCTATAATGGGCTGGCGGAGCGCGGCTATATCACCCGCTGGCTGCCGGGTCAGGGCCTGCCGCAAGGCCTGCGGATCACTATTGGCACGGCTGAACAGATGGATGAAATCGCTGCGGGTTTGCGCGAAATGGCTGAGGTGGCGAAGTGAATGCCGCTGCTCTTACTCCCCTCCTCTTTAGGGGAGTGGCAACGAGACTTAGCAGCTTGCTGCTTAGTCGCAGTGGAGTGGGGCCTATCCCCTGGACGCAACCATTGTGGGTGGCGAGAGCCCCCACGCTAACCCCTCCCCTAAAGAGGAGGGGCTTTAAGTGACCTTCGGCAACATCGCTATCATCGGCCTCGGCCTGCTTGGCGGATCAATAGGCCTTGCGGTTCGCGAGCATCTCCCCGCCGCCACAACCACCGGCTATGATGCCGATCCCGCTACCCGCGACCGCGCCGCGGCACGCGGGCTTGTCGGCACAGTGTGCAACACCGCCGCCGATGCAGTGTGCGGTGCGGATCTGGTGATTCTCTGCGTCCCCGTCGGCGCAATGGCCGATGCCGCTGGTGAAATTGCCGAGGCCTTGCCCGTCGGCGCCGTTGTCAGCGATGTTGGCTCATCAAAGGAATCAGTCCTTAAGGCGCTGGCAAAGGCACTTCCCGGCGCGACAATCATCCCTGCGCACCCGGTTGCCGGAACCGAGAATTCCGGGGCGGACTCAGGCTTTGCCAGTCTGTTCCAGAACCGCTGGTGCATCATCACCCCGCCCGATCACGCCGACTCCGCAAAAGTCGATGCGCTCACCGAATTTTGGCAAGCACTCGGCGCGAATGTTGAGATTATGACGCCCGGGCACCACGATCTGGTGCTCGCGGTGACCAGCCACCTGCCGCACCTTATCGCCTATACTATCGTCGGTACCGCGTCCGATCTTGAACACGTGACCCGCAGTGAGGTGATCAAATATTCCGCAGGCGGCTTTCGCGATTTCACCCGCATCGCCGCATCTGACCCAACGATGTGGCGCGACGTGTTCCTGACCAACAAAGACGCGGTGCTCGAAATGCTCCAGCGCTTCACCGAAGACCTGACCGAGCTGCAAAAGGCGATCCGCAAAGACGATGGCACCACGCTGTTCGATCACTTCACCCGCACCCGTGCGGTGCGCCGATCGATCATCGAGCAGGGCCAAGACGATGCCCGGCCAGATTTCGGGCGGAGCGATCATAATGGCGGGTGATTTGACGCGCTGCGGCGGGAGCCAAATGGGCGCACCAGCGTTTCTATCGCGATGCTGAAAATCAACACCACCTTGGCCTACCAGTTCGATGAGCCGACCGACATTCTGCTTCAGCTTGAAGCGGCGCTGATCCCCGAACAGACCGTCACCGATCACCACATCGACATTGGCGGCAACGATCACTTTGCGCGCGTCGAGGGCCACTGCGCCATCGGTGACCGTATCTGGCTGCGCGCGCACAACCTGCTCACCGTCTCGTACCGCTCGCAGGTAACCATAGGACGCCTGCTCGCCGATGTCGCCACGCTGCCCGCGCTCGAGCCTTATTTGTTACCCGGCGAAACCGTCGATTTCCTGATGCCGTCGCGGTTCTGCCCGTCTGACCGGTTTGTGCCGTTCGTCGAGGATGAGTTCGGCGGACTTTCGGGCGGCGTGCGGATCGCCGCAATCCGCGATTGGGTGGCGCAGCACATCACTTATAAGCCAGGCAGTAGCGATGCCTTCACCTCGGCGAGCGAAGCGCTGGTTGACCGCGCGGGAGTCTGCCGCGATTTTGCTCATCTGGTGATCACCATGGCCCGCGCCAGCGCCATCCCGGCGCGCTATGTCAGCGTCTATGCCCCTGATGTGACCCCGCAAGATTTCCACGCGGTAGCCGAAGTATTCCTCGGCGGCGCGTGGCACATGGTTGACGCCACAGGCATGTCCACCCCTGCTGAAACCGCCAAAATCGGCGTCGGCCGCGATGCGGCGGATGTGCCGTTTTTGTCGAGTTTTGGTAACGCGATGATGGTTGAACAGGTGGTGATGGTGGAGCGAGTGGGGTAACGGACTTCATTGACCGCAACCTCTATTTCAACTCTCGCGCGCAATCTGCACGAAGTTCGGGAAGGCTCCCGCTAACCGTTCGCCAAATTATCTCAACATCCACGCTATCATAGCCGTGACGTAGCATGTTGCCGAGCCCACGCACGGCGTCGACGGGCGTCCGGGGCGATACTTGTGCCATTCGTTCCGGGCCAATCTTAATCACCGCTTCGGTAATCCGCTGTAAACAGCGTTCCACGGCGTCAATGGTCCGTTCGTCATGACGTGACCCCCTGATTTTCCTCCAACTTCGATTAGAGTCCGGCCTTATGGAAGGACGGCCTGATGAAGCGGATACGATTTACGGAAGAGCAGATTATTGGGGTTTTGCGGGAGGCTGAGGCAGGCGCAAAGTCGGCTGACCTTGCCCGCAAGCATGGC
>JAYVNC010000210.1:0-4258 GCA_043758655.1 Novosphingobium sp. | reverse complement strand
TTGGGATCGAGAGTGCCGATATAGAATGCCGGATTGGTGTGCGGCTGGTCAGCTTCCTTGAGCCAGAACAGCTGGCCCTCGGCAACCTTGACCATATTGTCGCGCTCAAACTTTTCATCGCCGGTCAGCTGGCCATAGGCCTTGGCGTGATCGATCACCCCTTGCAGGAAATCAGCCTTGGCGGTCAGCCCGGCCTCGCTCCAATCGGGCAGTTTTCCGTCAAACTGATGCGCGCCTTGATAGACCGCCCAAGCGGGATCGATTGCCAGCCAGCCATCAATGGTTGCTTGGGTGAAGGTGGCCCAAGGTTGAGTGGCCACACTGGCGGCAGTCGTGGTCGCAGCAGGCTTGCACGATACCAGGGCGGTTCCCAGCAGCAGCGCGATAGCCGCGCGGCCAATAATCTTTCGGTGAGCAGCCATCGACGATTCTCCGGGATAAGTGGTTTCGCCTGAAACTGAACCCGCATCGCGGCCATGGCAAGGGGCATATCGACGAATGACTTGCGCGCGCTGGTCATGCCTAACTGCTGACAAATTTGGTTGTAATGTTGATTGATGCGCATAGGGGCTGCGCGGAACTTTCCGCTCGATAGGTCATGCTCATGTCGCCCCAGCGCCTGCTTTCAATGCTGGCAATGTCCGCGCCCGTGATGTTGGCTATGCCCGCCGCTGCAAAAAGCGATGCGCAATATTGGCAGACGCTTCAGGTCCGCTGGAAGGTAAGCGACCGCCTGGTGCTGACCAATGACACGGTGATGCGCACCAGTGATGCGCGCGGCCGCTATCAGATAGTCAATCACCTGATGGCCGCCTACAAATTGGACAAGCATTGGTCTGTAGGTTTGGGTTACACCGCTGATCTGCAATATGATCACAGCACTTATACAACGATGGAAAACCGCTTCCGGCAGGATGTCAGTTATGACGGCCTGTTCACCATCGGCAAAGCCAAGGTGAGCGGTCGTCTGCGGCTCGAGGAAAGATGGCGCGATGGTTTTGCCGGGACAGGCTGGCGGCTGCGCCCCTATGTGAAGCTGGCGATTCCGCTGCCGAGCAAGCTGACACTTAACCTAAGCCACGAAAGCTTTGTTAATCTCGGTACCACAGGATTTCAGAAGGTTCCGGGGCTCGAACGGATGCGCAATGCAATTGGGTTTGAACGGCCAATCAACAAGCATTTCAGCCTGGGCTTGGGTTATGTCGAGCAGCACGGGTTTGTACCCCGCAGCGAAGATAGTGATGATCATGCAGCGACGATGCAGATCAGCGCCTCGTTTTAATTCTGCACTTCAGACAAACGAATCAAGCACATAGCCCAAAGAGCGGACGGTGCGCAGCGGGTCGGGCGCTCCTTTGGCGATCAGCGTCCGGCGCAGGCGGCCAATCCATACGTCGACGGTGCGTTCATCAATATCCAACGCGTGTTTGCCAAGCCGGTCAATCAGTGCGGCGCGCGAAAACACCTGATCGGGATTTTCGAGGAAGTGGACGAGCAGCCTGAATTCGTTGGGCCGCACCGGCACCACCGCGCCTTCAATTCGTACTTGGTGGGCATTGAGGTCAACGGCGATCGCGCCGTGAGCCAGCCTTTGCCGAGTGGGCGCACCGGCATGGGCGAAGGGATCAACCCGGCTCAGCAAACGCTCGGCATCGAGCGGCCCCACCAGATAATCATCGGCCCCGGCCTGCAAAGCGCGACGGCAATCGTTTTCATCGGCGGCTTCCAAAACCATCGTCAGATGCACGCCGCGGGTTGAATCGCTCTCACGCAGCCGCCGGCAAAGCTCTAGCCCCGACAGGTTCGGGCATAGCCAGTCAACAAAGCCCCAGACTTTCCCTTCGAACGGGCCAGAAGGGGGCTCTTCGCCAAGCGAAATGACTCGCCAGTCAGGATGATTGCGCGCGATGTCGGTGAGCAGACCGGCGGACGGCGCGGTGAGGAGGATCGTTGTTGGACTTTCCATCGCTGGTCGATTTGGCTTTCGGTGAAGCTCTTTGCCTAGCAACGGATTTTGACATTTGTGTGACGGGCGTGTGTCAGTTTTGCGCAGCCGCTGCCGTGCCGCAATACCTGCCTAACACTGTCACATCGATGTCACAGCAAATCAGGTGCTTTCACGGCAGTTTGGCGCTATAACTTCAGGCCGCGCCGAAGGAGTTGAGGATGAGAGCGCTCGGTTTGTTTCCCGTTATCATGGGATTGGCAATTGCCCTGTGCTTGCCATGCCCCGCCATGGCGGAGAAACTCGTGTTCGATCACCGGCTGTCTCCGCCGCTCAAAGCTGTGCTTGATGAGGGCAAGACTGAGATGGTGTTATTTGACACCAGCAACCCGCGTTACATTATTGACCGGATCGCTGTGACCGGAAAATCGGCCGAGTATTGGACCGAAGCGCTCGAAATCATCGCGCGGTCGCCTGCCAAAAATATGAAGACTTCTGCCGATTGGATGGCGGAACTGCGCGATCAGGCTGACAAGCTGTGTCCCAACGAAGTCTCGGTCATCGCGCAGGATCTGGCGTCGATCACCTATCAGCGGCTTTCACTGCGCTGCCCCAAAGAACGCGCACCCTATTCTATTTACCGGGTGATTGCGGGAAAGCGTTCGTTGTTCCTGCTGGCGGTGCTTTCAAAGAGTGAGTTGAACGAAACTGCGCGGCGGCAATGGCTTGCATTGCTTGCTTCAGCCCATCTCGAATAAGGCCGCGCCCGGGCAAAGCCACGCTGTCATATAACAGTCATAATATAGTCATCATACATACGCAGTAGCGACATAGAGCAAGCCTAGTTCGGACTTCGAAGCCGGACTGGGGGCGATTCGCAAAAGATGTTTCCCAAGCCGGCATCAGGTCAAAAACCGAAGTTGTCTCAGGGAAAATCCATGATCCGCCTTATTACCAGTTCACCCGTTTCCACCGCTGCACTCGCCGCTGCCATGTTGTTTGGCAACGCAGGCGTTGCATCCGCCGCGATGACCGTTACCGAAACCGCCGTTATCATTGATGGTGCCGCCGGTTCTGATGATGCCGCTGCTCCCGAAAAAGACACAACCGTCAAGGCTTCGGACTCCGGCCTGACCGAAATCGTCGTTACCGCCACCAAGCGCGAAACCAACCTGCAAAAAACGCCAATCTCGATCTCGGTGATGGGCGCGGATACGATCCAGTATCGCAAGGTGCAGAGCCTGCTCGATCTGGCCGATGGCGGCGTTCCCTCGCTGCGCGTTGCAACGTTTGAAGCGCGCCAATCGGCGCTAACCATCGGCATTCGCGGCATCGTCCCGCTCGACGCCAACCAGCCCGCGCGTGAACAGGGCGTCGGCATCTATATCGATGGCGTATATCTTGGCCGTCAGCATGGTCTGAATACCGGACTGTTTGATATTGAACGCATCGAAGTGCTTAAAGGCCCTCAGGGCACACTTTTCGGCCGCAATACTGAAGGCGGCGCGCTGTCCATCGTCAGCAAGGCACCGAGCGGCAAATGGGGCGGGCGCGTTGATGGCGGCATCGGCAACATTGGTGCCTATAATGCCGGCCTTCACCTCGATTTTCCTGAGGTCAACGGTTTTTCGGTCAAGCTCGACGGCGTTATCCAGCATCAGAACGCGATCACCAAAAACCCGCTCGCGGGGCAGGCTGGCTGGGGCTATTTTGACCGCCAAGGAATGCGCGCCGCGCTGCGGTGGAAGCCCACCGACAATATCACCAACGATTTTTCCTACGACGTAGCGCGTGATAACAACACGCCGTTTTACAGCCAGTTGCTCAACTATAACCCGAACAACTGCGTCAGCGGTGGAACCAACCTCGCTCCTACGCCAATTCCAGCGGGTAGCGCCTGCGTGCTTCCGGGAACCGCCTTCACTTCGACCTCAGGCACCATCCGTGCCCGCCTGCCCGGCGTTGTGACCAACGGCAGCACTCCCATGCGCGTGGCAGATATCGGCGTGCCGCAGCAAGTGAGCATCGATAAGACGCACGGCTTCACCAATGTGTTCAAGTGGAAGATCTCGCCCGCGATTGAGTTTCGCTCGATAACCGCATGGCGGGGCGTTGACGCGACACAGTATGACAATTCGGGCGGCGCGCACCGTGTGCCCGTAGTCAATCTCACCGCCGCTTGCACCACGGCCTCGCCGTGCGGGTTCAGCCGTTACAGCCTCGCCGACCTTCGCCAGCGCCAGTTCAGTCAGGAATTACAGGCGGTCGGCTCGATCGGCAGCGTTGATTACGTTGCAGGCCTCTATTACTTCA
>JAYVNC010000209.1:0-12972 GCA_043758655.1 Novosphingobium sp. | reverse complement strand
GACGCGGATTTACCGCGCGCGTGCCTTCGTGGCTGCTGGCTAGCGCGGTGGTGGTGGGCGTGGTGGTCGATACCGGAAGCTGGAGCCCGCTGCTGCCCTTGCTGCTGCTGGCTTGGCCGGCTGCGCTGGTGCTCGGCCTGCGGATGCCGCTGCTCGAGGGCAAAGTGCTGCTGTGGCTGGGCGATCGTTCCTATGCGATCTATCTGATTAACCTGCCGCTGGTCCATGCTGCCCTCTCGCTGTGGGGGCCAATCAGCGGGTCGGTGTGGCTGGTGCTCGGGGTCCACGCGGTTTTCATTGTGTTGACACTGGCGCTGTCCGCATTAGCGCTGCGCTGGATCGAAATGCCGTCGCGCCGCGCCATTCGCTCGATGTGGGAACGCCGCCATCGCAGCGCCCCAGCATCGCCGCTCCCCGCCTGAAATCGGCGCTTTCCATTCGCGATAACTTCGCCTAAAGGCGCGCTTCGTTTGCGGGTTCGCTCGGGACGAATCCACGCGGGAGGGTTCTTAGACGGGCCTGTTTGACCGCTCACTCTGCGGCTTTCCGGTGAGATACCCGGCGCCAACAGGAAGAAAGGAGGCCCTTCGTGGCCAAGAAAATTGAAGGCTATATCAAGCTGCAGGTTGCAGCCGGCAAGGCTACCCCGTCCCCGCCAATCGGCCCGGCCTTGGGCCAGCGCGGCGTCAACATCATGGAATTCTGCAAGGCGTTCAACGCCGCGACGCAAGATCTTGAAACCGGCATGCCGATCCCTACGATCATCACCGTCTATGCTGATCGCAGCTTCACGTTTGTGACCAAAACCGCGCCTGCCAGCTTCATGATTAAGAAGGCCGCCAACCTCAAGTCAGGTTCGAAAGAGCCGGGCAAGATTTCTGCCGGAACGATTGCACGCTCAGCGCTGGCCGAAATCGCCCAGGCCAAGATGAAAGACCTCAACGCCAACGATATCGAAGCGGCGACGAAGATCATCGAAGGTTCGGCCCGTTCGATGGGCCTTCAGGTTGTGGAGGGCTGAGGTCATGGCAAGCGTAAACAAGAAATCGAAGTCGCTGGCTGCAAAGCTGGGTGACAACCAGAAGCTCTATGGGGTTGATGAAGCCATCCAGCTGCTCAAGGATCTCAAGACCACCAAGTTTGACGAAAGCCTTGAAATCGCGCTCAATCTCGGCGTTGATCCGCGCCACGCGGACCAGATGGTTCGCGGCATGGTCGTGCTGCCTTCGGGCACCGGCAAGGACGTTAAAGTCGCCGTGTTCGCACGCGGTGACAAGGCTGAAGCGGCGCTCGCTGCCGGGGCTGACCGGGTTGGCGCGGAAGACCTGATGGAAGACATGCTGGCAGGTAACCTCGATTACGGCCGCGTGATCGCCACGCCCGATATGATGGGCGTCGTCGGACGTCTGGGCAAGACTCTTGGCCCCAAGGGCCTGATGCCAAACCCGAAGCTCGGCACGGTTACGCCAAACGTCGCTGAAGCGGTGAAGGCAGCCAAGGGCGGCCAGATCGAATTCCGCGTTGAAAAGGCCGGGATTATCCACGGCGGCATCGGCAAGCTTTCGTTCTCAAACGAGGCCCTGCGCGCCAACTTCGACGCATTCGTCGATGCCATCGTCAAGGCCAAGCCATCGGGTTCCAAGGGCAAGTACCTGCAGCGCATTGGCGTCAGTTCATCGATGGGCCCAGGCCTGAAGATTGACGTGTCGGCAGTGCAGGGCGGTTAATCTTCAAGCCCCTTCCCTTAGCTGGAGGGGATAAGCAAAAACAAAGGGCCGGGAGGGGAAACCTTCCCGGCCCTTTGTTTGGCTAGTGCGGCATGCGCTTCAGCCGCCAGATCACGCCCACTCCCCGCCGGGGAGGGGCAACGAGACTTGGCGGCTTAGCCGCCTAGTCGCAGTGGGGTGGGGGCTTCCTCCCAGTACGCAAATGTGGAACCCCCACACCCAGCTGCGCTAGGCCCCGAGGGGCCGAGCTGCGCTACCTCTCCCCAATGGATAGAGGAGAAAAAGCTGCGCGGATTTTAGGGGAATCTACAGCCCATCAACAGACTTGCTAACCAGAACGTTCACCGAAACTCGGCGGTTCTGGGCCTTCCCTTGGGCGGTATCATTGCTCGCCAACGGATCGGATTTGGCCATGCCGGTGGGGGTTAGCATCCGGTAAGGCTTCCAATGGCAAGCCTGCTGAAGGTAGTTGATCACGCTCATCGCCCGTTTATCGCTCAGCGTTTGGTTGAATTCATCGCTGCCAACCGAATCGGTGTAACCAACGACCAGCATCAGCGCGTTATCCGTCCGCTCAGCCATGGTGGCTGTGCCGCACAGTTCAGCCTTTGCGTTGGGGTTCAACACAGCCTTGCCGGTATCAAAGTACACGTTCGACGTGCTCTTGATATTGTACTTGTCAATATCACCCATGCGGCCGCGCAGGGCCTCGGTGGCCGCAGCCTGCTCTTCAAAGCGCTGGGCGGTGCCGTTGCGGATCATCATCGCAGTCTTAAAATCGTTATTTTTGAAAGTGATCTGGCTCGCTACCAATCCGTCACCGGGCTGTTCAGCAAGCTGAAGCGTTTTGACTGTAACCGGCAGGCCATTGAGCAGCGCATCGGCGGTAAACTTGCCGCCCGCGCCGCCAAACAGTCCGCCGCCGACCTTGATCCGCGTGGCATCATTAATGGCGATGATTATGCTGGTGCCGTCGGCGCTGGCGACCTTCATCTTTTCGGCGTTGCGCGCTATGATCACGCCCTTAATCTCAGGCCCTGCGATCAACACCGGCGCGGTTACGACGATATTGGGATCTGGCGATACCTGTTCCTGCGCAGACAAGTCGGCCGACGCGGACAAGGTTAGCACGGCAACGAGGATCAAAGCCCCCGGCTTTTGGCAATGACACGCATGGAATTACTCCTTTAAACTGTGCGTACTGCGCCGATGCTGCGCGGCGCAGTCTTTCTGCCAGATTAACATCAGCGCAAAACCGCCATTTCAGCCGGTAGCTGGGGCGCTTCATGCGACGAACCGATGCACTGGGCGGATAAAAAGCTCGCCCGGCGGACTTTTGCCCAAAGCCGTGGGCCGCTTAACCCTCACCGATCACGCTATGGCGCGATGTTCGCAGCGGTGTAGCATTCGAGCACCAGCGCGAGCGGTTTGCCATCGGGCAGGCGGAGCAGCGCGCTGTGGGTGGAAATGGTGCCGTGCGGGCAGTTTTTTGCGCGACCCGCGATAGTTTTCAGCGCCTCACGCCTGAACATCAGCGGCGCGGCGACTTTGCCGAAGGGCGTGTCGGTTTCCGCCAGAGCGGCATTCATTTCAGGCGTCAGCCGCGCTGGGACGTACCAGTTCCACGCGAATGAGAGGACCACTTTGTCACAAGAAAGGCGGACTTGACGCATAACGATGCGCTCTTGCTTTCCCACCGCCAGCCTGCGTTGCAGCGCCTTCGAAGGTTCGTTTAATGCGGTCGCGAATTTGTTTCCAGCATAGATCACCGCCGGTTTGGCAATGTTCCTAGCCGCGCACCACTGCTGGAGTGCAACGGTGGCGCTGTCATTGCTGGCGAGCTTGGCTTCGAAATCAGCAAGCGTTTGGGGCGGAGCCGCGCTGGCCAGCGCAAGCCCGGCGAGCAGGCTAAATCCCACCGGCAATCGCCGGGCGGTCAATCGCCTCCAAAGCTTCGACCAAGGCGCGCGAACAGGCGGCGATCATCTCCGCATCGGTTGACCGGATAACGAAATTGGCTCCCGATTTGCCTTCTCGCCAGAATGGGTAGGAGCCGATCTGGCATCCCGCATGCGCGCGCTCGGTTTGGCCCAGAAGCTCCGCAACCTCGCTCTCCTGCACCCAGCAGCCGATAGTTTCTGAAAGCAGCTGCGCCCCGCCTTCGAGCGTACCTGACAGCGCATCGAGCATTCCGGCTGTGATTTGCGGCACGCCTGCCATGATGAACAGGTTGCCATGCCGGATGCCCGGCGCGCCGGTGTAGCGGTTGGGGATCAGCTCTGCGCCTTCGGGCACTCTTGCCATGCGAAGGCGCGCTTCGGTAAGGCCGCCGCGGCTTTCGTAATAGGCCTCAAGGATCGCACGGGCATCGGGGTGGATTACTACGGGCACACCCAAGGCCTCGGCAATCGCATCGACAGTGATATCATCGTGCGTCGGGCCGATGCCGCCGGTGGTGAACAGATAGTCATTGCGCGCGCGCAAGGCACCCACCGCCTCGATAATCGCCGGGGTTTCATCCGCTACCACGCGCACTTCCTTCAGGCGAATGCCCTGAATGCCGAGGAAGCTGGCGATTTGCGCAATGTTCTTGTCATGCGTGCGTCCCGAGAGGATCTCGTCGCCAATGACGATCAGCGCGGCGGTGTAGATGCGGGATTCGGACATGGGGATTGGTTAGGTGAGTGGGGGAAATTGGGCAAGCTTAGGCCGCCACCTTGACCCCCAGCCGCGTGAATTTCATCCAGCCATCGTCAATCGGCGCGACTTTGAGTTCGGCTTTGTCCTGCCGGTAATACATGTGGATGCGCCACGGGGCGCTGGTGGCGCTCTTCGGGATCAGGTGTTTGCCGCGCTGGAGGTAGCCCGACGAGAACAGATCGAACGGTTGCCACGTTTCGAGAACGTGGCCTTCAGGCAGCACGGGCGTCGCAACATCGACCTTCCATGCGTCCATTTGCACCAGTAATCGGCACAGCCAATCGGCGACAATGTCCACTCGCAGCGTCCAGCCTGCATTGAGATAGCCGAACAGCACGGCAAAATTCGGCACGTTTGAAAACATGCAGTTTCTGTACCAGAAATGCGCCGCCGGATTGACCGCCACGCCATCAACACTAACCTTGACCTTGCCCAGCGTCGCCAGATTGAGGCCTGTAGCGGTGACGATCACATCGGCCTCGATCTTGCGGCCATCTGCCAGCACAACGCCATCGGCAGCGATTTCGGCGATATTTCCGGTGGTCACGCTGGCCCGGCCATCGCGGATCGCCTTGAACATATCGCCATCAGGAACGAGGCACAGCCGCTGGTCCCACGGGTTATAGGGCGGGGTAAAATCGGCGGCGTTGTATTTGTCGCCGAGTTCGGTTTTGACCATATTGGTGAGGAAGGCGGCGACGCCTTCGGGCTTGGCCCGCGCGCGGCGGAACACATATTCGTGCAGCCACTGCGCGCGCTCGCGATTAAAGGCATGCGCCCATTTCGCCGGGAGAATGCGGCGCAGGCCGTTCGATAGCTTGTCCCGCGATGGCCGCACACCGTACCACGTTGGCGTGCGTTGCAGCATGGTCACATGGCCGGCGGTTTCCGCCATGGCCGGAACCACTGTCACCGCCGTCGCCCCTGAACCGATGATGACGACGCGCTTTCCAGTATAATCAAAGGTTTCCGGCCAGAACTGCGGGTGGATCACCGTCCCCTTGAACGCGTCAATCTTGGGGAGCTGGGCATCGAACGGATTATCATAGTCATAATAGCCGGTGCCCATGAACAGGAACCGCCCGGAAACATGGCTGGTCGTTCCATCGGCTTGGCTGGATGTAATCCGCCACAGGCCAGCCGCCGAATCCCAGTTGGCTGCTTCGACATGCTGCGAAAAGCGCATCTTGGGGGCAATGCCGTATTTGTCGACGACGTGGTTCAGGTACTTGCGAATCTTGGCGGCGGGGGCGACGGTTTCATCCTCCTGCCACGGCTCAAACCGGTAGGTGAAGGTGTACATATCGCTGTCGGACCGGATACCGGGGTAGCGGAACAGATCCCACGTCCCGCCCAGCTGCTCGCGCCGATCAAGCAGGACATAGCTTTTGCCGGGCAGGCTCATCGCATAGTGCGCGGCCATGCCGATGCCGGAAATCCCGGCACCGATAATCACCAGATCAAAAATTTCGCCGTCCGCCATCTACGCTCTCCATTGTTGACACTGATGTTAGCAACTTCAAAGCGGATTGCCACCCTTGCTGCAGACTGTAACAAGACCCCATGCCGATCATAGACGCACGCCGATATACCGCCGGAAAACCGGGCCAACATGCGATCACCGTGGACGGAAAGCCGCGCGCTGCGTTGCCACCGCACGATTTTGACTGGGTTGGCCTCGCCGAACCGCTGCCTGAGGAGATGGAGGCGGTGAGCGCGCAGTTTGGCCTCCACCCGCTCGCGGTCGAAGATGCGCTTAACCCGCAGCAATTGCCCAAGGTTGAGATTTACGGCCACCAGCTGTTTATGATCGCGCGTACCGCCTCAATGGCTGAGGGCGATGTTATTGGTTACGGCCAGACCGCGCTGTTTCTGGGCGAAGACTTCATCATTTCGGTGCGCTTCGGATCAACCCGCGCGCATGGCGAGCTGCGCCACCGGCTCGAGGCCGATTCTGACAAGCTGGCCGAAGGCCCCGATTTTGTCGCCCATGCGATTCTCGATTTCGTGGTCGATGGCTACCAGCCGCTGATCGATACGCTCGAAGAAGTGGTGCAGGATTTGGAGGAGCGCGCGATCATCGCCTTTCCTGAGGGATCGACGATCCGCCGCATTTTCCGCATTCGCCGCCAGCTCCGCCGTTTCGAGCGTATCATCGGCCCGATGGAAGAAATGTGCGAGCGGCTGGCTACGACCAAGTTACCGGCGGTCGATCCCTCTGCGCAGATATGGTTCCGCGATGTCCTCGATCATGTGCGCCGGGCGCTGATCCGAATGAACGGCCTGAAGGAAACGCTGGCTTCCATCGTTGAAACCGCGAGCCTGCTCGAACAGCACCGGCAGGGCGAGATGATGCGTCAGCTGGCGGCCTGGGCAGCGATCCTCGCGGTTCCCACCGCTATCGCCGGGATTTACGGAATGAACTTCCGCTTCATGCCCGAACTTCAATGGCAATACGGCTATTTCTTTGCGCTCGGACTCATCTTTACCAGCTGCACCGCGCTGTGGTGGCAGTTCAGGAAGATTGGTTGGTTGTAGAGTCGGTTTAACTTAGGTGGAAGGCGGCATCACGATCCACCCGTTACAGCAGACTATGTAAGCGGACGTCATGGCCCTTTGAGTATCATCCGCGGGATGAACGGCACGAACCCTCCCAAAATGCGCAAAAGTTTGGCTTTTCCGATATAGATTTCGTCTTGTCCGCGGCGGATGCCGTCAATGATTGCAAGCGCTGCGACATCTGCGGAAAGCTTTCCGCTGCCTCGTCCTTCGGTCATCGGTGTATCAACAAGCGGCAGGATCGCTTCGATTACCCGCATGGAACTTCCCTCGGCCTGATACCGCAAGCTTTGCGAAAGGCTGTGGATGGCGGCCTTGGTCGCGCAATAAAGCGCGGTGCTGGTCTTGGGGAAAAATGCGAGGCCAGAGGAGATGTTGACGATGGCGCAAGGCTCCGCCGCTGCCTTAAACAGCGGCATGAAAACACGCGCGAGCAAGGCCGGGGCCAACAGATTTATAGCGACCTCCCCAACAAGCATGTCCCGATCAAGCGCCGGATCATCAAAGCGCATCGGCAATTGCAGCGCTGCATTGTTGATGATTATTCGAATATCCGGGTGCTTTGCCGCCAGATCGACCGCCAATTCATCAAGCGCCTGCGGATCGGCAAGGTCACAGTCATAACTAAACAGGCGGTCCTGCGGCGGAATCGCGCTGGCTGTGCGCGAGACGGCGATCAGCTTGTGGCCATCGTCCAGCAATCGCGATCGCATAATGGCACCGATGCCCGATGTTGCACCGGTCAATAAGATCGTGGTTGGTTTGGTAAGAAGTGGAGGCATTGTGAATCCGAGGTTTTGGCAGAACTGTGTGACTTATGGTGCCAGATTAGGGGCTGATGCGCCGGGGGCAAGTGGGGGCAATCGCTGTATCCGCCACGGCCAAACAGGCTATAGGTTGGCCTGATTCTGACAGAGGAACGCCGCATGGCCAGTGGGTCACCCCGCACTATTCTTATCGCGCTTGGGGCTAATGTTGGCATTGCCGTGGCCAAATTTGCTGCCGCCGCAGTGACAGGTTCGTCGGCGATGCTCACCGAGGGTGTGCATTCACTGGTCGATTCGACCAACCAACTGCTGCTGCTCCACGGCCGCAAGCAATCGCAGCGCCCGGCGGATAAACTCCACCCGTTCGGCTATGGCCGTGAGCTTTATTTTTGGAGCTTCGTGGTCGCGATTATGGTGTTCACATTGGGTGCCGGGGTTTCGATTTATGAAGGGGTCAATCACATCATCCACCCTGAAGTGGCGACCGCGCCACTGATCGCGTTTGTTGTGCTGGCGGTGTCGGGCGCGCTGGAGGGCTGGTCGACGATTGAAGCGAAGAAGGATTTTGACAAGGCGCGCGGGCAACGCTCGATCTGGCAGGAGATTAAACATTCAAAAGATTCGCCAACGCTGGTCCTGCTGCTTGAAAATGCCGGGGCCATGGTTGGTCTTGCGCTGGCAGGCGCAGGCCTTGCGTTGAGCCTGATCACCGGCAATCCATTCTGGGATGGCCTCGCCTCGGTGCTGATCGGGCTGGTGCTCGGCGCGCTCGCAGTGCTGCTGCTCAAGGAAGCCAAGAGCCTGCTGATCGGCGAATCGGCGGATGCCGACGTGGTCGAGGCAATCCGTGCCAGTGCGGAAGCGCATAACAGCGTGATGAAGGTGGGCGAGGTCTTGACGCTGCATTCCTCGCCCGAAATGGTGACGGTAATCATCAGCGCCGATTTCGATGATACGATCACCGCGCGGCAGGTTGAACAAGCCGTTGCCGCTATTGAGACGCGGATCGGGCGCGATTTTCCGATTACTGCGCGGGTTTTTGTCCGCCCCTGCGATCCTGCGGATCGTCATTAGCACTGGCACTAGTCCACCGGAATCTTGCCGCCGCGATTGTCGTCAAACTGTCATCAATCTAGCGCATTTGCCAATAGTGAAGAATCGCACGCGGTGCGATTGTGAGAGGGATATTCGCATGTTCGCATGGTTCCAGCGTCTGCTGCCGAAAACCGGTGACTTTTTCGGCATGTTTGAACGGCATAGCGCGGCCATTGTCGCGGCAGCCAGCGCTCTCGATGCGATTGCCCTTGGCAAGGGTGACATCGCGGTGCTGTTGCGCACGATTCGCGATGAAGAACATGTCGCCGACGAAGTGGTGCGCGAATGCCTGCATGTGGTTCGCCAGACGTTTCTGACGCCGTTTGATCGCGGCGCGATTACCTCGCTGGTCGGCAAAATGGACGATACTATTGACGAGATGAACGCGGTGGCCACCGCTATCGACATCTACGAATTCCGCACCTTTGATCCGCAGATGCAAGAAATCGCCGCGATCATCGTTGCGGCGTCGCGCCTGATTTCCGAAGCCATGCCGCTGCTGCGCGAGGTATCCCGCAACGGGCATCGGTTGCATGAACTGACCGGGCAACTCGTCGCGCTTGAAGGCAAAGTCGATCTGCTCCACGCATCGGGGCTTAAAGTGCATTATCTGGAAGCCCGGGGCGACGAAAAGTCGCTCGATTTTCTGGTCTATCGCGAGATTTACAAGCATCTGGAGCGAGTGGCCGACGCCTTTGAAGACGTCGCCAACGAGATTGATTCGCTCGTCATTGATCACGCGTGATCACGTCTCGGCGATTGGAGTGCGCTTGCCATGCATGAGCTTGCTTTCCCGCTGCTGGTCGGCCTCGTTATCACGGCACTGGCCTTCGATTTCCTGAACGGGCTGCATGATGCGGCCAATTCGATCGCCACGGTTGTCACCACCCGGCTGCTTTCGCCATTCAACGCCGTGCTGTTTGCCGCGGCGGGCAATTTTGCTGCCTACTGGATCATGGGACTGCATGTTGCCGAGACCGTCGGCAAGGGCATCATCAATAAGGATGTGGTGACCCCCGCGGTGGTCTTCGGCGCGCTGGTTGGCGCGATGTTCTGGAACGTGCTGACATGGCTGAAAGGCATTCCCTCATCGTCCAGCCATGCGTTGATTGGCGGATTGCTCGGCGCAGGCATCGCGCACGCAGGATTTGGCGCTGTTGAAAGCGCAGGCACCATCAAGACGCTGGTGGCGATCTTCCTCTCGCCGCTGCTGGGCTTTGTTCTGGCCATGCTGATGATGTTGTTGACCAGCTGGGGGTTCCGCGGAACCCGGCCGCGCCGGGCGGAAAGCGTGTTCAAAACGCTGCACCTGTTCTCGTCTGCCGCCTATTCGATCAGCCACGGCGGCAATGATGCGCAAAAGACCATGGGGATCATAGCGGTTCTGCTCTATTCAACCGGCCACATGCAGGGCGAATTCCATGTGCCCGAATGGGTGGTGCTGGCCTGCTACACCGCGATTTCGCTGGGTACCTTGTCGGGCGGCTGGAAGATTATCCAGACGATGGGCACCAAACTGACCAAGCTTACGCATCACACCGGATTTTGCGCTTCAACCGCCGGGTCAATCGTGGTGTTCGGCGCGAGCGCGATGGGCATTCCGGTTTCCACGACTCATGCGTTAACCGGCGCGGGGGTCGGCACCGGCGCCGCGCGAAAGACGAGCGCGGTGCGCTGGACCGTGGCGTTCCGCGTGGTATCGGCGTGGTTCATCACGATACCGTGCAGCGCCGCAGTGGGCGCGGCATTCTATTATATCACGAAGCTGTTTTAGGCGCTCACGAGCAAAACTTGGGCGACTTTTCCCCCTCTCCCCGGCGGGGAGAGGTAGCGTAGCTTGGCCATGTATGGACTAGCGCAGCTGGGTGGGGGGGCTCTACTTCGGCGTGTTCAGCACCCCCACACCAACTTCGGCTAGGCGGCGAGCCGCCACGCCTGCGTATCCTCTCCCCGCTGGGTAGAGGGGAGATGGGCGTTAAACTCGCGGCGATCTGTGGGTTTTCTTGGACGGCTCAGCGTTCCGCCACCCATATCAAAACCACAAAAAAAGGGCCGGTCTTGCGACCAGCCCTTAAAAAGTTTTGGGAGAGGATGCCTGAAAGGCACCCCCTATATGAGTTGCGAATCGCAATGCTGCAAGTGCGAAAAGATCAGCAGGTGTTGCGTAAAATGCAACTCAGGGAAGCTTCTACGCAATCACGCCAAACAGGTCATGCGCGTCAGCATCCTCGATCAGCGCGCTGACGATGCTTCCTGCCGCCAGCCCTTCAGGCACATTGCGCAGGTAAACCGCGCCATCAATCTCGGGTGCATCGGCCTGTGAGCGCCCGGTTGCGCCAATGTCGCCGTCCTCATCGGGTTCGCCCACCTCATCGAGGATCACCGGCAACACCCGGCCGATCTTTGCGCTTAGCTTGGCCGCGCTGATGGCTTCGGTCTTTTCCATGATCCGCGCGTAGCGTTCTTCCTTAACCGCTTCGGGCACCTGATTGGGCAGCGCATTGGCCGCTGCGCCCTCAACCGGCTCAAAGCGGAAGGCTCCCACCCGATCGAGCTGGGCTTCGTCGAGCCAATCGAGCAAATAACGGAAATCGTCCTCGGTTTCTCCGGGAAAACCGACGACGAAGCTCGACCTGACGGCAATGTCAGGGCAAATCTCGCGCCATGATTTAAGCCGCTCGAGCACCTTGGCCTCGTTCGCCGGGCGCTTCATCGCGCGCAGCACCGATGGGCTGGCGTGCTGGAACGGAATATCGAGATAAGGCGTAATCAGCCCCTCGGCCATCAGCGGGATTATCGCATCGACGTGTGGATAGGGATAAACGTAATGCAGCCGCACCCACGGCGGTGAGCCCTCAGGCGTGCGCAGCCCGCCAAGTTCGCGCGCGAGATCGGTCATATGGGTGCGCACTGGATGGCCCTTCCAATCGCGCGTCTCATGCCGGACATCGACGCCGTAAGCCGAGGTATCCTGGCTGATGACCAGCAGTTCCTTGGTCCCCGCCGCGACCAGCTTTTCCGCCTCGCGGAGCACCGCATCGATGCGGCGGCTGGCCAGCTTCCCGCGCAACGAAGGTATGATGCAGAAGGCGCAAGCGTGATTGCAGCCCTCGCTGATCTTGAGATACGAATAGTGCCGCGGGGTCAGTTTGATACCGCCATCATCGGCGTAAATTTGCGGCACTAGATCAATGTAAGGCCCTTGGCCCGGAGGCGCGGCCTCATGCACCGCCTCGACCACCGCTTCATACTGATGCGCGCCGGTTACCGCGAGCACCGAGGGGAACTTCGCCCGGATCAACTCGGCTTCGCTGCCCATACAGCCGGTGACGATCACCCGGCCATTCTCGGCAATCGCCTCGCCAATCGCGGCAAGGCTTTCCTCTTTGGCCGAATCGAGGAAGCCGCAGGTATTGACCAGCACGACGTCGGCCCCGGCATAGTCCGCGCTCATGGCATAGCCATCGGCGCGCAGCTTGGTGAGGATCCGTTCGGAATCGACGAGCGCCTTGGGGCAGCCGAGGCTGACCATGCCGATGCGCTTTTGATCGGGGATTGTTTGGGGGGCATTGATAACAGTCATCGCGGCGCGCCCTACACGCAGATAGGCAAAAGTGCTACTCTAGCGATGAAATGGAATGATGGGATGAATCTATGGGTCCGGTGAACTGGCTGGCAGTGGTGCTTTCGGCGAGTCTGGCGCTGGTGGTGGGCTTCGTCTGGTATGGCCCGCTGTTTGGCGGCGCGGGGCTGTTCGGGCAGGCGACTGGCGAGCAGGGCAAGGAGAGCGGCCCGGTGCGTTCGATAGCGCTGGCAATTGCCTTTCAGGCGCTTCCCGCAGCGATGCTCGGGCATATGTTTGCGCGGGTTGGGGCGGATACGCTGGCGGTGAAACCGTGGCTATACTGGATGCAATCGGGCGGAATCGCGCTGGCGTTTATTGGCCCAGCGCTGTTCATTTCCTATGCGCGCCACCGCATGCCGATGCGCGAGGTGCTGGTTGATGCGGGGTTCTGGATTACGGTTTATCTGGCGACGGGGACGGTGTTCTGGGCCTTAGCTTGAGCGGGATGAGTTAAACTGCTCCCACTTGCTCCTCCCCCTAGAGGGGGAGGCTGGGTGGG